>JAISKC010000052.1 GCA_031261345.1 Eubacteriales Family XIII. Incertae Sedis bacterium
CATAATTTGTTAGAAGTTTGGGATATGACAATATGGCAATGAGTCAAAATGGCAATATGGTTATTGCTACTCTAGAGAGAAAAAAGGACGCACAGCGTGCGACTTTTTTTGACAGTCTGCGTGATACTACCAGTATCACTACTTTTTTTACCTGTGACTTGGAACAAAATTCAGCACAAAATCAATGATAACAACTAGTCAGTGTTCCCAACCTTCTGATAAAAATCTGCTGCCGCTACTCCTCGATAGTTTAGAACAAACGAAAACAGCACTGCTACCAGCACGTAAATGAACATATACAGCGCAAAGAGAGCGTTGCCGCCGCTTTCGAGCGCAGACGGTGAAAAAAATGAAAGAATCGTTACGATGATGACGACCGGAGGAATACACCAAGGTATAAATGACAGGTCTAGCACAAACCTCTTCATCTTGTTTCCCCGCATCAAATCTCCGCTCATCCTTATCGCCTGAAGCGTCCCAATCTGCGGATTGTCAATCACGATGTAATACACAAGACTGTATCTATAGTAGGCAATCACGCCCGGAACGACAAATAAAAGCGTCCACAGAAATATCATTATCCTTGTGAGAACATAGATAGCCACAGCTTTGGGAAGCTGAGCGAAACCATCAAACAGAGACAATGACGTAGCTTCCTGCCTTCTGATGACGGCGAGGTGAACAATCGTAAGTCCAAGCGCAAAAGTTCCGGTCACCAAGATGCCATAGAGGGCTGAGAAATTGCTCGTTGCCTGAAGTGCATCTGCATTCTCCGCATACCATTTCTGAACGTCCATCGTCGTCGAAATACCTTGCATAACCTCGGCCAGTTTGTTGAAAGTGCCATTGAGTCCCTCGATCACCGCCGTCGGAATAGTAAGACAGGAAATGTATATGAGTCCCACCAAATAGAGCATGGACACCCTGCCACGCATTGCGTCCGCTGCTCTTCGTCTAAAATTGCCAACCGGTTCAGTGACTAAAATCGGGTTCAAATTCATTAATTACCTAATCCTCTACAACTACTCCGTCCTCATCCACTCTGATAGGAGCAGAAAGTTCTTCTTCCGGAACATCGACATCTTCGTTTGTACTCTTCTTCAACTTGGCCGTAACAAGCCCCTCTATTCGTTCAACCATCTCAGGTCTTTCCTTCAAGAAAATTTTAACGTTTTCTCTTCCTTGTCCTATTCTATCGCCTTCAAAACTATACCACGATCCGGCCTTGTCGATGATACCTTCTTTTGCCGCAGTATCAACGATGTCTCCGAGCTTTGAAATGCCTTCACCGTACATTATATCAAATTCTGCCATCTTAAAGGGCGGTGCGACCTTGTTCTTTACAATTTTTGCTCTCGTTCTGTTGCCGAGCATCTGGTCGCCGACCTTGATGGTCTCTATCTTTCTGACATCTATACGCATTGAAGAGTAGAATTTCAGAGCCCTTCCGCCCGTGGTGACTTCGGGATTTCCATAAACAACACCGACTTTTTCTCTCAGCTGATTGATGAAAATCGCACAGGTATTCGACTTGCTGATAGCGCCCGCCAATTTTCTGAGTGCCTGAGACATGAGTCTGGCGTGAAGTCCCATATGAGAATCGCCCATATCACCTTGGATCTCAGCCTTAGGCACAAGTGCCGCAACCGAGTCAACTACGACTACATCTATCGCGCCACTCCTCACGAGCATTTCGCAAATCTCGAGTGCCTGCTCGCCCGTATCCGGCTGAGAAACGAGTAATTCGTCAACATCTACACCGAGGTTTTTTGCATAGACGGGATCGAGTGCGTGCTCTGCATCGATGAATGCCGCACGTCCGCCCGCTTTCTGTGCCTCCGCAATGATGTGAAGCGTGAGGGTGGTCTTGCCCGATGACTCCGGTCCGAATATCTCAACTATTCGCCCTCTCGGCACACCGCCTATACCCGTAGCCAAATCGAGGCTTATTGAACTCGTCGATATTGCCAAGATATTGGCAATCGCGCCTTCGTCCCCCAGCCTCATCACAGCGCCCTTGCCGAACGCCTTGTATATCTGCTTCAGTGCCTCGTCTAATGCTTCTTCTCTACCATCTTTGATCTCTGCCATAACAATATTCTCCTTAATGCCCTTGCATAAACATATGTTCTATAAGTATTATTACTTATCTGCTCAATCCTGTCAAGCATTATTATAGTACCAATAATTTACATACATGTCAACATATTTCTATGTAATTTATATCATTTATTTACATTTTTTGGTTGACAAGTAAAATATTAGCCAGTATACTCTAGTTGAGGGGTTGCCTGTGCGGATACTTCCCGAAACGGAAAGGGGGAGCGCATATGGTGACAGTTGAAATGCGGTAGATTTCATTGCGGCTGAAGCCGCGAAATCCTCGCTGTCAGACCTACCATCAATTTGCCAAAGCAAATTGGGTTAGGTCAAGCAACAATTGATGTTATTGCTCTTGTAGTCCTAGTGTTGTTTCTTTTTAGTAACAAAAAGAAGTAATACCGCTTAATGGAAAGCGGTACACTCATAAACTAGTATTTAGTTTTGGGAGTATCTGCCGCCCAAAGCAACTCCTCATCTAGAGTATATGGCCAATACCCACGCACGTCAACTTATTTTTTGACACTTATTTTTCAGAAATAGCAATCAGTAGTTGGTTGAACATCTCGAGTACGGCGATGCTCCTGATGTAGCTGCGGCTTCTCTGAATGATTGTCTTCTTTATAGATTCGGTCAAAATGGTCTTTGAAGCCTCGTCATTTCGGCTTACGGAGATGTAACACAACCCCACAGGCTTCTCCTCGGTTCCGCCTTCCGGCCCCGCAATCCCCGTTACTGCAATCGCGATATCGGCAGCCGAATTTTGAAGTGCCCCCTCGGACATCAGCTCCGCCGTCTCCCTGCTCACAGCACCGAATTCCTCAATCACAGCCTCGGGCACGCCCAAAAGCTCAGTCTTCGCCTCATTACTGTATGTTACAAAACCGCGGTCGAACACGGCCGATGCTCCGGAGATATCCGTCACATTTTTGGCGAACAGTCCGCCCGTGCAGGACTCCGCCGCCGCGAGAACAAGCCCCTTTTCCCGAAGCTTCCTGACGACGACCTCGGAGAGTTCCTCCCCCTCGGAGCTGTAAAGATATTTTCCGGCAATCGCCTTCACCTTCAAAACGGCCTCAAGAACAGCCGCCTCAGCCTCTGCCTCGGTCCCTCTCATGGACGCTATCCTGACGATACACTCGCCATCCTTCGCATAAGTGGCGATTGTGGGATCCGTCTGCCCGTCGATAAGGGGCAGTAATAAGGTCTCAAGAGCCGACTCACCGACGCCGTAGAACCTGAGATTTTTCTGGTATAAAGCCGCATCCGACAATCCTGCAAGATACGGAATGACATCCTTTTTCAGCATGGCCCTCATCTCGCGTGGTGGTCCGGGTAGAGCTATTGCAACTTTTCCGCGGAAATCAGAACCCGTAGATCCCCTGAGTGCAAAGCCGGGTGCCGTCCCCTCGTCGTTTTGAAATACGGTCGAGCCCACAGGCAAGTAAGCCTGCTTTTTGTTGTTTTCCGTGAAATTCTTGCGCCCGAGCCTCTGAAACATCTCCGTCATGCGCGTCAAAGCTTCCTCGTTGAACTCCGTGCCGACGCCCATCACCTCGGCGATCAATTCCTTAGTAATGTCGTCTTGCGTTGGCCCGAGCCCACCTGTGGTGATTACTATGTCCGATTCCTTCAGCGAAAGTTCGAGCACCTCTCTCATGCGACCAGGATTGTCTCCGACCGTGTGGTGATAGAGCACCCCGATACCGAGCGCCTGAAGCTCAAGCGAAACCTCCGCCGCATTCGTGTTCACCGTCTGCCCAAAGAGCAATTCCGTCCCGATAGACAATATAGTAGCTGTTATCATAAAATCCTCCCTGTCATTGCGCCCATCCACCCCTTACTATTTCATAGTCAAAAGATGGCGTCCCTTCACAATATACTCAACCCCTGAGTAAATCGTCAGCACTATAGCTATCCAAAGGCAAGCCTGATCGATCGGCAGATTCAAATACGAAAATGGCCAATTGTGCAGCAGCAGTAATGCTATCGCCACCATCTGAAATACCGTTTTCAGCTTGCCGCTCATGCCTGCGGCGATGACCTGCCCCTCGGAGGCCGCAACCGACCGGAGTCCCGTTATAGCAAATTCCCTCGCGAGAATTACTATTACCATCCATGCGGCTACCTGCCCGCTATCGACTAGGCAGATGAAGGCCGAAACCGTCAAGACCTTGTCGGCCAAGGGGTCCATGAGCTTCCCGAAATTCGTTATCTGATTTCTTGCCCGCGCGATTTTTCCATCTGCGGCGTCCGTGATAGCCGCCAAGATGAAGACCACCGCGGCGGCAATCGGCATGTCCTGATAGAACAGCACGATGAAAACCGGCACCATAGCCATTCGAAGCAGCGTCAAAGCATTGGGTAAATTCATATCAATTCTCCTACTAAATCATAATCCATGGCGTCTGTGATTTTGACCTTCAAAATCTCGCCAATAAGTTCCGGATTCAAAGCCCCTACGGCTGTAATGATGACCGCATTGTCGATCTCCGGTGCATCCTTCCTCGTCCGCCCCAGATAATACTCGTCCTCAATATCATCAATTATAACATCGAGAACCTTTCCTATCTCTTCCTCGTTTTTCTCAAGCGAAATATCAATCTGAAGCCGCATCAGTTCATCACGCCTTTGGATAGCCACCTCTTCCGGCACCTGATCGGGCATATCAAAAGCGACAGTTCCCTCCTCACGCGAATAGGCAAACACCCCGAGCCTATCGAGCCTTGTCTCCTGCACAAATTCCCTGAGCTGCGAAAATTCCTCGTCGGTCTCGCCCGGAAATCCCGTGATGATGGTGGTCCTGATGGAAATATCGGGCATGGCCGCTCTGAGCTTCGCAATCGTGCTCTGTATCGAGGCCTTGGTGGAGTGCCTGTTCATACGCGAAAGCACGCTGTCCGCCACATGCTGAATGGGAATGTCTATGTAATTGCAAATCTTTTCTTCCTGTGCCATCACCCTGATGAGCTCGTCCGTAATCCTCTCCTCATAGCAGTAAAGAAGCCTGATCCACCGTATTTCCTCAAGCCCCTCCTCGTGGCAAAGCCTACGGAGAAGCTCCGGCAAATCCGACACCGGCTCTGTCATTCCGGTCGTCCTACTTGTCATTCCGGCCCCCGAGCCGGAATCCCCCCTACGAAGATCAGTCCCATAATAAGTTACATCCTGCGCAATCAGCACAAGCTCCTTCGCCCCCTCGGTCGCCAGCTTCCTAGCCTCCTCAATGAGCGTATCCATGGGAACGCTCCTATAAGGCCCGCGTATCTTCGGAATAATGCAATAGGTACAAGCATTGCTACACCCTTCGCCAACTTTCAAATATGACGAGTAACGAGGGTCAAGCGCAAGCCTATCCCCAGTAAGTATCCCCACATCCTGAGAAGCAAAAACTCTCGCGGAATCCAGCCCTATGGATCCAGGGTCGCTGCCCGGGATGACACTGTCCTGCTCTGTCATTCCGACCCCGCGAGCTTTTACCGCCCCTTCCAACTCAGCCAACAAATCGGGAAGCCTCTCATAGTCATTCACCCCCAAAAAAGCATCGACCTCCGGAAGCTCCTCCGCCATCTCGTCTGCATAACGCTGAGTCAAACAACCGGTTACAACAACCTTCCTATGGTCAGCCTTATAGTCCAGCATTTCAAAGATAGCCTCGATGGACTCCTTCTTTGCATCTTCAATGAACCCACAGGTATTCACTATGATAAAATCCGCCTCATCAGGCGTCCTCGCGAGTCCGTGTCCCGCACGAGACAGCAGCCCTGCCATGCGCTCGGAATCCTCCCGATTTTTCGGGCAACCGATAGTTTCAAAATAAATCAGACTCATCAAAAATCCTCATCATCCAAATCAAAGGGAACGTCATATTCCCCTCCTATGGAGGGGTGGCCGGCAAAGCCGGACGGGGTGGTCTCACCCGAATTATCGTTGTCCGAAACAACCTCAAGCCCTGAAAGCAAATCACCTTCCGGATACAAAAACGACTGTATCTGCGCCTCCGTCATTACTATCTGCCGAGGCTTGTTCGTCCCATCGCTAGGCCCGACTATCCCGAGTTCTTCCATCATATCGACGAGCCGAGCCGCCCTGTTATACCCAACCCGAAACCGCCGCTGAATCATGGACACAGACACCGTGCCCGTCTTCGAAGCCGCCGCCATCTCCACCGCGTCCATAAAGAGATCGTCCTCCTCATCGAGTGCCGGTTGGTTGAGGCTGCCCGAAACGGCCTGCACCACGTCCTGATTGTAGTCGGGGTCGGCCTGCTTCTTGACGAAGTCAGTAACCTTCCTTATTTCATCATCGGAGACAAACGAGCCCTGTATTCTCATAGGTTCTCTGGTTCCGACCGGACTGAACAGCATGTCGCCCTTTCCGAGCAATCTCTCCGCTCCGCCGTCGTCCAAGATGACCCTTGACGAAGAATTCGACGAGACCGAGAAGGCAATCCTCGACGGAATATTCGCCTTGATTACACTGGTCAGTATCGATGCAAGCGGTTGCTGCGTGGCGACGATAAGGTGCATACCCGCCGCCCTCGCCATCGCCGCGAGTCTCGAAATCGACTCCTGCACCTTCGCGGACGCGACCATCATAAGGTCTGAAAGCTCATCTATCACGATGACGATCTCCGGCATCACTTCCTCCGTAGTCCCCTCCTCGCGCATCTTGCCATTGAATCCATCGAGGTTTCTGACATTGTGCTCGGCGAATTTCTTGTACCTGTCGTTCATGAGGCTCACCGCGTAGCCGAGCGCCATCGCCGCCCTCTCAGGCTCCGTTACCACAGGCACCAGCAAGTGCGGAATATCGTTGTAAAGTTTCAGTTCGACCACCTTCGGGTCAACCAAAATGAGCTTCACCTGCTCCGGCGTCGCGTGATAAAGAATACTGAGTAATATACTATTGATGCAAACGCTCTTGCCCGAGCCCGTCGTGCCAGCTATCAAAAGATGTGGCATTTCCTTGAGATCTGTTACGATGTTCTTACCGGATATATTCTTGCCGAGTGCGAACGAAATCATCGAAGGATTGTTCACAAATTCGGAGCTCTCAATCAATTCCCTGAGCGTAACCACGTTCATATTCGCATTGTATGCTTCAATGCCGACTACGCCCTTTCCGGGGATTGGAACGACCCTGACGCTCTTCACCTCAAGCTTGAGTGCCAAATCCGATTCGAGAGTCTTGATCGACTGAATTTTGACGCCCAAATCAGGCTCTACTTCATATCTAGTAACGGTAGGGCCAACGATGGCGTCCGTTACCCTCGCATCGACTTTGAAGTCGCGAAGAATCTGTTCCAATTTTGCCATTGCGGTTCTCAGGGCTGACTCGCTTGTCACCTTAGCCTTGCCCGTGTTCGCTTTGAGGAGACTTGTGGGCGGTAGCTTGTAATTCGCATATGTACCTTCTGCCGCTTCCCCAAAGGTATTTCCGATCGGTGCGAATGTCTCGAGCTTCTCCGCGGGCTTTTTCTTTGCCGGTGCGGCCTTTTTCTTGACCGGAACTACATCGTCTTCAAGCAATTCCGCCGCGGTTACCGGTATATCTTCGAAGGTATCCCCGAGGTCTGCATCATCGGGCAAAAGTCCGAAACCCTCCGGCCTATCCACAGCCGGCTCAAGACCAACCTCAAGATTTGAATCGGCAAATTCCGGCTCGGGAGCGGGAATATCGCCATCTACACCATCCCCGTAGATTTCATCGTTTTGAACGAGATCGAGTATCTTGTCCTGCGGCGTCTTTTCCGACGGACGCTCGTCTCTGGTTCCACCCAAAAACGACGGCAAAAATGATAGAATGCTATTGCCCCGCGCGCTGGGGACGTAGGCGTCGGTTTTTCCAAGCAACTCCCGAGCCGTAGTCTCGTAGCTATCGGGATAATCATCAGAATCAAGTAGCTCTCCTGTCTCTCCGTCAACGTAGTCCTCTTCATATTCGTAGGCTTCCTGCTCAGCCCAAGCTGCCCGCTCCGCCGCACGCTCCTCTCGCCTCTGACGGCGCTCTTCCCTCCTAGGCTCGGTTTTATCCTTCAGAGCCCTCGCGTACCTTGACATCGGAGCTTTGAGGAACAGTATCAAAAAGATAATGATGAGTGCTCCGCTCAAAAGATAAAGACCTATCTTTCCCAAATACTTCACAGCGATTGAAGCGAGAAACATACCCGTTATTCCACCGGCATCTCCATTCTTACTCAAATCAAATATTGCCGAAACCGTGCCCGCGCCCGGCAGACTGCCGTTGGCCGCCAAATAGTGCCCCGACAGAAGCACATTGAAAAGCACGAACAGAATGAAGGTGAAGACAATCGGCCTGACACCCCTGAGCTTGTCCGCACCGATGAGCAAAAGCACCCCATAAATTACTATTATAATAGGTACGGAAAAAGCCACATATCCGAAAAGACCCTTCAGCCCTCCGGACAATACTGTCCCGAACTTGCCCGCCGCCGAAAAATACATCCCGAACGCGAGAAAAACGCCTAAGGCAATCAAGCAAATCGCGATTATCTCCTCACGTATCCTGTATTTGTCCGCAGTAATAGGCTTTGCATTTTTGCCGGAAGCCTTTGCGTTTACCCTTTTCGCCGCTGTGTTTTTTTTCTTACTTGTCCTCGCCATATTCCCTTTCTGCTTCTTTTTTACTTCCTTTTTGCAACCTCTTCATTTACAACACAGATATTACATTATACCCCGTTTTCAATCTGAATTTCCCAATATAACACAAACTTAACATTGCAAAAGGCAAACCATCTGTCATTTCTCCTTGAATCATTTGGATGACGGTAATATACTGTTAAATGTACGCAGGATAAGTGTACATATACATTAAGGAATCAAATTAAGGAGAGTAGTGGAATGAAAGTATTGGTAATTAATTGTGGAAGTTCTTCCCTGAAGTATCAGGTGCTTGACATGACGAACGAGTCGGTTCTGGCAAAGGGTCTCGTCGAAAGAATCGGCATGGACGGTGCGGTACTCAAGCACGAGAAGGCCGGCGTAGATGAGAAGTTCGTTCTCGAAACACCGATGAAGGATCATAAGGACGCAATCGCGAACGTACTGGACGCCGTCGTCGATGGAGAACATGGAGTCGTTGCGGACATCAAGGAAATCGGAGCGGTCGGACACAGGGTCGTGCATGCAGGCGAGAAATACGCGTCATCAGTCGTGGTTACGGAGCAGGTCATCAAGGATCTCGAAGATTGTATCGAGCTCGCACCGCTTCACAATCCGCCAAACCTTCAGGGTATCGCAGCCTGCGAAGAAATCCTGCCAGGCATACCGCAGGTCGCCGTCTTTGACACCGCCTTCCATCAGACAATGCCCCCCGAATCTTACATTTACGCCATCCCCTACGATTACTATACGAATTACGGCATCAGAAGATATGGCTTCCACGGAACCAGTCACAAGTACGTTTCGGAAAGAGCCGCTGACATTCTCGGCGTCAACCTGAACGACCTCAAGCTCATCACCTGCCATCTCGGCAACGGCGCGAGCGTTTCGGCTATCAAGCGCGGAAAGTGCATCGACACATCAATGGGATTCACGCCTCTCGCAGGACTGGTAATGGGCACGCGCTCAGGTAGCATCGACCCAGCCATCATTTCGTTCATTTCGGATAAGGAAGGTATCAGTGCCGACGAGGTCGTTGATATTTTGAACAAGAAGTCGGGCATGCTCGGAGTGTCGGGCATCAGCAGCGATTTCAGAGACATCGGCGAAGCCGTCGAGCAGGGAAATGAGAGAGCAGAGCTCGCTTTGAAGGTCTTCGCACATCAGGTTCGTTTCTATATCGGCGCCTATATCGCAGAGATGAACGGCGTGGACGCTATCGTCTTCACGGCGGGCGTTGGCGAAAACGACATCGACACGAGAGACATCATCTGTCAGGAACTCGGCAATCTCGGCATCAAACTCGACCTCGTGAAGAACAAGGTTCGCGGCAAGGAGACCGTCATTTCCAGAGATGATTCCAAGGTGTCTATCCTGCTCATACCGACAAACGAAGAACTGGTCATAGCTCGCGACACATACGAGCTCACCAAATAATTCCAGTTGACATTCGTGGCGGTTGATACTATAATTTATAACGCTGTGCGATAAAAGCTCAGCATATGTATACGAGTAATGATGGAGGAATGATTCATGGCAGTACCAAAAAGAAAAACATCAAAAGCGAAGAGGGACTCTCGCCGTGCACCAAACATGCGCAAGACTGCTCCTGCTCTTTCGACCTGTCCTCATTGCCACTCTGTCAAGATGCCGCATAGGGTTTGTCCTGTCTGCGGATATTACGATGGCAAGCAGATAGTCGCACAGGACTAAGAGGATAGCAAAACAAAAACAAAGAAGACCGATCCAAACGGGTCGGTCTTTTTCATACTCTGCCGAACTATGCCACATATCCCCTATTGTAAAATGTCTCGTTTCAAAATATACTTTGACTAAATAATACAACTCGATTGGAGAAGATTATGAGTGAAGCAACTTTGACGCTAAATACGCTGCCGGAGCACGATGGGGTCATACTCCAGTGTCATGACAATCCCGATGCTGATACGATAGCCAGTGCTTACGCCCTATATAGGTATTTCGATTCTCGCAGCGAGCCCGTCAAACTGGTTTACGGCGGTTTCAATTCCATACAAAAACCGAATCTGTCAATCTTCGTGCAGGAGTTTTCTATGCCCCTTGAGTTTTTGGGCAAGGAGCCACCTTCAGCAATGGAACTGTTGCCGAAAGACCCTCTGCTTATCACGGTTGACTGCCAACACGGTGCCGGAAATGTGAAGAGGATAGAAGCGGAAAAGGTCTGTGTTATCGACCATCACATCAAGGAAAAAGACGAATACATCTCGGCTGACATAAGACCGTATCTCGGAAGCTGTGCGACCGTTGTCTGGACATTACTCAGAGATGCAGGTTGGGATTTGGATGCATATCCGGAGGTTTCAACCGCACTTTATTACGGGCTTTATATGGACACGAACAATCTTGCTGAAATGTTTCACCCGTTGGACCGCGACATGCTCGACAGCCTTAAGTTTGATGCACGTTTCATCAAGAAGCTCAAGGGCGTCAATCTGACGAAGGAAGAGCTCGTCATTGCGGGGCGTGCTCTCGGCGGTGTTCGCTATTTTGACAGTATCGAAAACGTGATGTTTGAAGCGGAGCCTTGCGACCCGAACATTCTCGGCTTCATCAGCGACATGACGCTTCAGGTGGACGGCGTGAATACCTGCGTTGGGTTCAGCGAAATCAACGGCGGGGTCAAGCTTTCATTGCGCAGCTCTACAAACGAAGTCATGGCAAATGAAATGGCTGCCTACCTGACAAATGGTGTCGGAAGCGGCGGCGGTAACAGTGAGAAGGCCGGCGGATTTCTAAAATGCCCTGAGGATACGAGGTCGGCTAGGGATTTTCTGTCGGAGCGTATTCAAAATTACTTCCTGACGTACGACAAGATTGTCTCGGGTGTTGACGCACTCGATACGAGCAAAATGAAGACGTACAGTAAGAGGCCCATCACGGTGGCATACGTGGAACTGCCGGAAATTTTCACCCTTGGAATGACGATTTCGGTCAGAACCATTGAAGGCGATGCAGATTTCGAAATTACTGAGGATACCCTGCTCATGATTGGCATACAGGGCGAAACCTACCCTATCAGCCGCGAAACATTTGACAAAACCTACAAAAAACTCGATGGCACGTTCGAATTCAATCTACTGATTGAAGATGAGAAATTCTATGTTCCGACGGCACACGACAAGCTCTACGGCAAACAATATGAGCTTATGCCGTTTGCGAAGCCCTGCGTGCCGACGGGCACATCTTTCATCTACGCGGCACCACTTGAACGCGATACCAAAATTTTCGCATCGTGGTATCCGGATGGCTACATGTTCGGAAAGCCGGGGGACTATGTCGCAGTCAGATTCGACAAGCCGTTGAGTTCATATATCATTGAAAATAAAATCTTTGCCTATTCGTATGAAGAGGTCGATAGTGAACAAATTCGCTCATGATTATCTGCTGGTTTCGCCTTCGGATGATGGCGATATCAGGATAGCGAGAGATCTCGCCGCCGCATTGTCTTCATACCGCATACCCAAGGGTATTTCGGAGGAGCATGCTGGCTATGCGGATTTTTCTGAGGATTTCTGCGAGCGGCCTATAACCGAAGAAGCTGTCAGGCAGCAGATGGACTCGTGCCGTGCGATGATAGTAATTTGTTCTTCACGCACAAAGGAAGACAAAGCTATCTCGGAACGGCTGGAGTATTTTGAGAAAACCGGTAGGCGGGACGCTATCATACCGGTTCTGGTCAGTGGCGAATCAAGGGATGCCATACCCTCATTCTTTTACACGACGCGGACGATTGAACGTATCCTGAAGGATGGGACGACCGAAAAGATCACTGAGGAACTCAGTCCAATCGCCTCGGATCTTCGCGGCGAAAGCAAGTCCGAATACAGGAGCATGCTTGCATACGAGACCGTGCGAATAGTGGCAGCACTCACGGGGCTTCACCCCGATGAACTCGAAAAACGTCATGAACGTAGGCGCAAGGCGAGGTTTGCCACGCTTGCACTCGGCATCGGAAGCGTGAGCGTTATCGCTGCCGTGATATTTTTGTATCTTGGATTCATCGCATACAACGAGGGCAATATTGCTGAGAAACAGACCGCGGCAAGTGGAAAGACGGTGGACAGAATCGTCTCGGATTTGCCGCAGAAAGCCGCGGGAATTTCCGGTGCCGGCACCGTCGTTGATGAGGCTATCTTGGGCAGCTTAGATGCACTTGTGGCGAATGAAAGTGCAAATCTTCAAAATGTCGAGACTGACAATATCCTCAAAATAAGTGAGGGAGATTCTGCTTCGATTGTTCTGAAAAAGGCGTCGATACTGCGGCGTCTCGGCGAATATGCAGCTGCGGAAACTGCCTATGAAGCGGCTTTGAGCCTCTCCTCGCTGCTGAAGGAGAATGAAGACCGTTACAGAAGTGCCTACAAATATGCCATTTCAGAGGAGCGTGCGGAGGTCGGCTATGTCGTGCTGATAGTAGGCTATGATAGCGATGTGTCTCCTATTGCACGTGGTGAAATCATCACAGCTTTCGATGGCGTGCCTTTCGCAAAATACAGGGATTACTCGTCCTTTGTTTCGGAATTGATTCCGGGGGCGGTGAGTAATGCCGAGTTGGTTACAATTTCCGGCGGCAAGTCAGAGCCACGCATGCAGAAAGTAACGACCGAGCAATTGAAGCTTTTGGAATACGTAATATTGTAGAACAATCGGGAATATGGGTGAGAAATTGAGCGAGGGAATTTCGAATTTGAAACATAAAGAAGAAGCGTGGACCTATGACGCCTTCATCAGCTACCGGCACAAGGAGCTCGATAGCAAGGTGGCAGGCGCGGCGCTGTCTTTCCTTGAAAGTTACAGCCTCCCAAAACAATTATCCCAAAGTGGCATTACTGGTATCGAACGAGTGTTCAGGGACACGGAGGAGCTCGCTGTCTCACGAATTCTGAGCGACACGATTGTCGAAGCTCTGGAAAATACACGATTTCTCGTAGTCATCTGCTCAACGGACCTTCCGGACTCCTCTTGGTGCGACAAAGAGGTGGCGAGTTTCATCGAACTCGGCAGGTCGCAGAACGTATATGCACTGCTTGTAAACGGAGATAGGGAAAACTCATTTCTGCCGTCGTTGAAAAAAATTCCTGATATAGGGGATCGATTGCTCGACGCTAGGGTAGAAGGCGTAGACCCATCGGACAAAACGAATTACGAAAAGAAGCTCATTTCGAACGTCAAGCGGGAACTCATGCGAGTGGTTTCTGACAAGGCCGACTGTCCTTTTGAGGTGTTGACCGCGCTCGATACTCAAAGAAGACATCGAAATACGGCGGTTCGCTTCACCGCATCTGCCGTATCATTTGCGATATTCCTCGCGGTTGCGGCGGGACTTTGGCTCGGTGCGTCGAGCTTCAGGGATACAGCGCAAAGTGAGCAGGCGGCATCGATGGACATGCTCTACGCGCTCACCTATACACTGCCGGAGGACCTCGCGGAAATTTCGGGTACCGGAAGGCTCATATCCGATACGCTCCGGCAAAATGTGGCGGACATCGACGCAATACTCAGCATGGCAAAGAACCCTGACTTGGTTGCGCTGCAGAAGGCGGAAAACCTCATGAAACTCGCGGGCGTCTACAATACTCTCGGCGATACCGAAAGTGCTATTTCATCGGACAGAGAAGCGGTGAGTCTACTCAAGCCCGCTTTTGAAACCGGCGGCGGCAAGGAAACCTTCTCGTATGCGAAGAGCCTGACGGCACTCGGAAGCAGGTTGAGTGAATCAGGTAGCTTTGATGAAGCCAAAACGGTACTCACTGAGGCGGTAAGTGTGCAACGCTCGGATTCGACGGCTGCCGGAGCTGCACTGAATCTCGCCGCCTGTTATCAAAATCAAGCTGCAAATCTTTCACGCATGGGGCAATATGACGAAGCTATCGAGATACTCCTGTTCTGCGCCGAATATCTGAAGGCTCTGCCGGATTTTGATTCGCAGGCAGTTCAGCGTTCATACATGAGCACGAGCCAAAACCTCGGGACCGATTTCGCCATGTTGGCGCAGTATGAAGATGCCGCCAATTGGATAGCAAAGCAGGTGGACACCGCGGAGGCTCTCTATGAAGATAATCCGACGAGAACCAATCTATCCGCTCTTGCTGCCGCCTGTGCTTCGTTTGCGAACACCGCCAATCTTGCGGGAGAAAAAGCCAATGCGGACGCATACTTTGCGAGAGCGATCGGATATTTCAAAACGCTCGCTTCGGATAGGGACAATGTAGCAGCAGCAGAAGCTCTCGCCACTGCCTACGCCAATTATGGTGCCTCACTGAACGTTTCGGGCGACTATGAGGGTGCCGCAAAATACTACGACGATGCGCTCGAAATCCGTGATAAATCTGCCAAATCCAGCGACGATGCGCAGACCGCGCTCATCGCGAGGCTTTACTACAATATAGCTGAAAATTATTTGGATATGGACGATTTGGCCAAAGCCCGAAAGGCATACGATGCATGTCTTGAAAAATACGAACCCGTTTCGGAGGCTCTCGGCGACTATCACAGGTCGGAATATCTGGCACGCCTCTCATATTACGACCTCATCTTCTTACGCAATCCCACAGAAGCGCAGAGTGTGGCGGAAGAAGCTGTGGCTAAGATGCCGGACTCGTCGTTTGCACACTACATGCTCGCCTACGCAATGCTCTACAATGAAGACGCGAGGGCCGTTTCCGAATTTGAACTTCTGACCTCGCGCGGGCAAAATGAAAGAGACAACATCAGAGAGGATTTGGCGATGCAGACACGGATAGGTCTGACCTCTTCAATTACCGCCACCATTAATGTTTCACTTGACTTTTCAAAGTGAGTTGTTACAATTTTGTTATATATATGATACTGGGGGAAAACATATAGTCCTTGACAATATGTTTCCATGTTGAGGGGGTGCAAAATGATACGTTTTCGCGTTTCTTTTATTACAGTAATTGTAGTCTTGGTTCTTATTGTCACCTTGCTTCTTCCCACGACATTTGACGGTAGTTATGCAAACGCGGAACCCGCTGAAAAAGTCGCGATTACCATAGATGAAAGAATTGAATATGACAAGGCGTGGAAGACGTTAGAGCTCATCAACAAGGCTCGGGTTGCTGCCGGAAAAACTGCTCTTGTCATGGACAAAAGTTTAGTAAATGCTGCACTTACAAGGGCAAGTGAAATCGCAATACTGTTCGATCATAAACGCCCTGACGGCAGTGATTGGAGCACCGTTCCAGATTTGCACAAGGCTGCATGGCTTGCAGAAAATCTTGCAGTTGGTCAAGCCACACCGGAAGCTGTAGTGAACGGGTCGCTAGGCTGGGTCAATTCACAGAAGCACTATGCGACGCTCATAGATGCAAAATACAAAAGCACAGGTATAGTCTGTGTTACCATCGGTGGAAACCTTTGGTGGGTTCAGGTTTTCAGCTCCAAGGATGCGACGCCTCTGAGCAAGCCTGCAAACTCGAATAAGGTAGCCTCGGTGAACGCGCTGACGAGCAACCTAAATGCTCACGTTGTGATTTCGCCAAAAGTTCCTACGACGGAAACTCCTATCAAGTTTTCTATAGTCAATCGCAACAATGAATTTGATGTGCCGCTCCATCATGAACAGTTTGACTTTTCATGGACAGGAAATTCGGCTCTGCTCGACGCTGCGGGTGGCGTGATACGCACCGGTGCACCGGCGGGAAGCTATGAAATCACGGCGGCACGAAGCGGTTCAAAATATACGATACAAAGCGGTGTTTTCAAAATACAAACTCCTGCCTATGTACCTCCGGATACAAAGTTTGAAGTTTCCTATCTTTACGACGATGAAAATCTTCCTTATGATGCGCCGCTCGTTCCGAGCGTAGCTTCCTTCTATGCCGGAAGCAAGGTTTATATACAGCCGCCGGTGAAGCTCGCAGGGAGTACCTTTAGCGGTTGGTCAGGAAAGGGAAAAGTTTCCGAAAACCCTGTCGAGGTGAACGCCAACGGCAGTTTCAATATGCCGGAGGAAGACGTGGTCTTCACGGGGTCATTTGATACAAGCGTTTATGATGTCAATTTTTATGATGTCGATGGGGCGTTGCTCGCAACAGAAAAGGTGTCTCACGGTACGAACGTGGACACGTTGCCGTTTTTCCTGTCAACTGATGGCAAGCCGGAGGGACCGGCAATAGAATATGATTCTTTATCGGAGCTGCGCGCAGATCATTTAGGAGGTCGTCCTTGTAAATCGTTTGAAGGCGAGGAGTACATATTTGACTCTTGGCAACCGGACGCTGAAACTTGCCACAATTTCGGAGTTTCGCAGCGTGATTCCAAAGACAATTTCATCTCCACTTTCTTCAGCGTGAAGGGTGATTTGAATCTACATTCAAAATGGGCAAAGAGCGACGATCTTTCGGATTACATTCCGGGAATGGACGAGAATCGTATATTTAAAATTTCCTATTACGCGTCCACATCCGATCTTCCGATTTATGGCGGCGGCGGTGAATGGGCTCCTAGTTCCGAAGACCCTGTTTCAATACCTCCCATAGCGGTAAAGACAGTAAATATGAGCGATCAGAACTTCCTAGATACGCAGATTCTTCCGACATCGGAATACAAGGAGTCGATGAAAACCTATTTTAAAAAAGAATATGGCGTGAATATCGACGGCAATTCCTCTTACGATTTGCCGATGGAGTGGCATAATGTTGATTTTGGATACGCCAATCTTGTTGACGGTGAATCAATGATCGCTCCTGTTACTCCACGTGCAATTTATGGCTATCTCCCATTTAAGAGGGGAGAGTATTTGGACGAGAAACCCTTTGGTCCCGAACTTCCACAAACACAGGTGGATGGAGTGACTACTATTCGCGATTTTTTAGAGCTTCAAGAGGATTACGAGACTTGGTATCGCGATGAATATGGTGATGATGTAAACAACAAACTTGTTCAACTATATGATAAAAGACAAAAAAATTCCGGCGATGACTATACCGCAATAAATATTTTCCTGAGAACTGCCGCACCTAAGGCCTCATTTGAGGCAAATGTACCTGCTGAAATTCAAAGTGAATTCTCAAAGGATAGCAAAGAAAAGTACATAATCCCGGGACTTCCGGATCCTATCACGCTTGTTGTCGATGAAGAAATTTTGTGGGGCGTTGATGCAGGCACACAAACAGTGAATCTGCGCTTGCCTGAAGATGTTCCTTCCTTAGGAACGAGCCATGCACAAGACTATATATTCAAAGGTTGGTCTTCTGTGCCGACGCCGACGTCCGATGATGAGATTGCCAAACCAGGGGAGATGCTACAGTTTGATATATCCCACAATATGCTAACGGATTATGGCGAACGCCCGATTTATGCACAATGGGCTAAGCGTAGTTTCCGCGTTTACTATTATCTGCAGGAAAGCGACAGCGACTACTTTGCTGTGCGAGATGGCCTGGACTGGACATCTAAAGCATTCCCCGATGATGGCTCCGCCGCTTCGGTATTTGACTTCCTTGGCAAAAAGCTATCTGATTATGTCTTCACTGGGACGCCGGAAAGCTGGTCGAAGGTCATACTAGGCACCGGCGATGTAGAATATGAAGTCGATGATTATACAATTAATTCCGGCAGTTATCCGAAGACACCTTCTGCTGTCAGCGATTTTTTCAGGACTCAGAAATACGATTATGCTCGTATCATTCTTGATTGGAAGGCCGTCAAGCCTGCCGGCATGGATTTGACTGTTGCCTCGACCTATGCGGAGGACAAAAAAAGCGGTGATGGCAAAAAAGATCCAATTGATGATGAGAAAGACGATGATGAAAATAAGAATGGCAATGAGCAGGGAGTAAATAATGGAGAAAATAATCTTGCTGATACCGCGAATGGTGCATCAGAACCCACTGCAAGTTATAGGATAGGCGGAAATGCGATGACTCCACTGACAGGTAATGCCAACACGGCGCAGGCGCAGAAAAGAAGCACAGGTCTGACTTCTGAAAATGAGCCGAAGGAACCATTAGCTCCGTCCGACAACGAAGGCACATCGGGTAGCGCAGGCTTGACACCGCTTCAGCTCGCAATCATCATAGGCGTGATTTTGATAGGAGTGATAGCCGGACTCATCATAGCCAGCAAATTTGGATTATTCAGTGCCAAACATTCCACGCTACACAGCCGATGACGATATTCCCTCTATCTTTTCGCGAATGTGCGCCACGGTAGACTCAATAGAGTCCGGTTCCCACATATACACAATCTCTCTATGTTCATATTCGCTGATATCGGCGCACTTATTCGTGCAACCGCAAACCGTCAAAAGCAAGTCATAGTGCGCCCCTGCTTCGGCAACTTCCACTATCGTGCCCTCGGGCAAGTGGCCGACAGAAAGAAGAAGTCTAACGACCTCCCCTGCGTCCTCGCCCCTGTTATATCCGGCTCGACAGCCGCCACAATATTTTATTCCAATCCTCATATATGGTTACAAATCAGTGGGTGCACCAGTTTTGCCGCAGCGTTTTCCTGCTGACACACCCACTGATTTCTTTCTTTTTTAATAACATCAAAATTAGTAATAACTATTCTACAAAAAACCTGTGCGCAGGCAACCGCCAACGCACAGGAAATTCTTAAAAATTACAATTGACCCGCAGAATTACTCTTTGATTCCTGCGACTGCCTTTGCAAGTTCCTTCTTTGCTGCGATGTTGCCCTGTCTCTGGATCATGATTCTCTGAGCCTGAGGTGAACCTGCACCGTGCATTGATTCCGTTCTGTAACCAACAGCTGCTGTGCCGAGGCAGAGGTTTTCGAGAAGTCTTAGGACTCTCATTCTGTTCTCGGTTGTTACTGACGGAACGCCTTGGAAGTACTTTGTTGCCCATTCGCCAACCGTGAGGCCCGACTCCGTAGGAACCTTGAGGTCCGACTTGAAATCCTGCTCAGCGGGCATCGTAACCATGAGTCCACCGGCGATATCTTCGGCCAAACGAACGATTTCGTATGGGAAGCGAGTAACATTCTGCTTGCAGACGTTTGCAAGGAGAAGGTCAATCTGATAGTTTCCAGCTTCCGTCTTGAATCCCTCGGACGAGCATGCGATGCCGCAGCTGAAGAGAGTCTCATTCAGGTGAGTCATTTCGATGAGCTTGTCCTTGATGTGTGAAGCCTTTGCCGCACCATTGTAATCAGCAGCAAGAGCGGCAGCACCGATGACGACATCACCAACACCAACCTTGCAGCCACCGTATGACTGTCTGTGGTAACCGGCAAATCTCTCGACCATCATGCCTGAGAAATCATACTCCTCATTGAGGAAGATTCTGTCGTTCGGAATGAAGACCTTGTCGAATACTACGAGAGCTTCCTGTCCACCGAACTGCTTGTTGCCGACATCTATGTCCGCACCGGGCTCCGTCTTTCTCGTGTCGCATGACTGACGTCCGTAAATCATGAAAAGTCCGGGAGCGTCCGACTCGATTGCGAAAGCAACCGCATAAGCCTTATCAGCTTCTGTCATTGCTATTGTAGGCATGATGAGGTGCTCGTGGCTGTTGATAGAACCGGTCTGGTGAGCCTTCGAACCGCTGACGACGATGCCGTCCGGCCTGTGCTCAACGATGTGGAGGAAGAGATCGGGATCAGCCTGATCCGCCGGACTCTTGCCTCTGTCTCCCTTAGGATCAGTCATTGCGCCGTCAACTACGAGGTCGTTCTGCTGAATGTAAGTGAGATACTTCTTGAAATTTTCGTGATAGTTTGTGCCGTGTGCCTTATCGCACTCAAATGTTGTAGAATAGACAGCGTTGAAAGCGTCCATTCCTACGCATCTCTGGAAACATGAAGCTGTCTTGTTTCCGAGAAGTCTCTGCATCTTCACCTTCTTCTTCAGATCGTCTGTGCTCTGATGAAGATGTGCAAATCTGTTGACCGTCTCACCTGTGAGATTTGACTTAGCTGTCATAAGATCGGCATATTCCGGATCCTGAGCCAAATCGTAAGTAATCTTTACGCTGTTTATCGATGGTCTGATGATTGGATGATCCACCCAATTTTCAACTTTTTCGCCGAACATATAGACCTGTGTCTTGAGCTCTCTAAGGCTCTCGATATACTGATCTCCCGTCTTCAATGTCATACTACTTCCTCCTTCATTTTTGGTACCCTATATTGGAAAGCGTCAATATACACTATCGCCCTCCGTGATTGGTAATTAACCGAAATATAGTATGTGCACCCAAATTCGGGGACACCTTGTTTACACTATACCTCAAAAATAGTATATTACATGTATATCTTTCGTGCAAGAAAAAAAGGGGCAACGATGAGTAATTACGTGATAATTTCAGCCTACCAGAACGCTCCATTGGAAGAGCAGTATGATTTTGGCGAGGAGGACTATATAGCCTGTGCAGACGGGGGATTTGACCATGCGATCTCTTCAGGTATCCGCCCCGATATAGTAATTGGGGATTTCGACTCCTGTTCTGTCACCGAGGACTATCTTCACTCTCTCGGCATAGCGGTCAAGCGGTTCGACCCCATCAAAGATGATACCGACACCCTGCTCTGCGTCAGACATGCACTCGCGCACGGCTTTGAAAATATAGTAATTATCGGTGGTCTCGGCGGTAGTTTCGACCACACCTTTGCAAATATTCAGACACTCTCATTTCTGGCAGATATGGAGGTAGGCGCAAGGATAGAGACCGAGTCGGAAACAGTCTATATTCTCGCCGGCGACACCGTCAAAGTAGGTCCGGCGGCAAGGCAGGGAAGCAAAAACGCCTCAATTACCATTACTGGAAAGGAAGGACAGCATTTCTCAGTATTCTCCTATGAAGAACGTACCAGCGGGGTCTACATCGAGGGCGCGAAATACGAACTCCACGATTCTGTCCTAACGCACAGCTACCCCATAGGGGCCCGAAACGAATTTTTGGCGGCGGGGGAAGCCACAATCAAAGCAGGCTACGGGCGCCTCCTAATCACCGTGTCAAAATAAATCCTTCCCGTTTCATTCACAAAATTCACATAAAAAAGGCCCCAAATATGTGAATTATATCAATGAAACGGGAATCATGCACAATTCACAGAGATGGATAAAAAAATGACAAGTAATACTGCAAAAAAATATGATGTGGTCGTCGTCGGAGGCGGACCGGCGGGTATGATGGCGGCCATTTCTGCGGCCGAAGGTGGAGGACAGGTTCTGCTCGTTGAGAAAAACGAAGTAGTCGGGAAAAAGCTCGCACTCACCGGCGGAAGTCGCTGCAATCTCACGACTTCACTATCCACGGACGAGATCATAGAAAACACGCCGGGCAACGGCCGGTTTCTATACAGCGCACTCAACCGATGGGACAACAATGACATCATAGCCTTCTTCAAGGGGCTCGGCGTGAAGCTGAAAGAGGAAGACCGCGGCAGAATATTTCCGGTGAGCAATGATGCGCAGACAATCGTTTCGGCACTGAGGAACAGAATGGCAGAGCTGCAAGTTGAAGTCATCTACAACTCAAGAGTGAGTGAACTACTGACAGATCAAATCAGCGAAAAATATATCGCCGGCACTGATGAAACCAATGGCATAGTGAGCTCTGCGAACGTGGCCTCCGAGCCGCAATCAAACGATGTCATTGTGGGCACCGACCCGCAATCCACAAAAACAACTGCGCAAACAATCATAAGCGGGGTCAAACTACAGTCGGGCGAAACCATCAAAGCCCGAAATGTCATAATAGCGACAGGCGGCAAAAGTTTCCCTGCTACAGGCTCCACAGGAGACGGCTATGAACTCGCAAAAACTCTCGGACACACAATCAAGCCGCTATCGCCCGGCGAAGTACCACTGACGTCCGAAGACCCATTTACCAAGAAAGATCGCCTGCAAGGTCTCAGCCTACAAGACATTTCAGTCAGCGTCCTGAACGCGAAAGGCAAAAAGCTAATTACTCACAGAAACGACCTACTCTTCACGCATTTCGGGCTGAGCGGACCGGCAATCCTCAGCTCAAGCACATTCGCACTGAAGGAGTTAGAAAAACAAAACCAATCAGCTGTAGAAGCAAAGCAAAACTCGTCATTGCGAGTGCAGCGAAGCAATCCACATGCAGATTTCACTCGCCCGTGCCATTCGGAGTGCAATGACGTAGTTACTGTAGAACTATCATTAGACATACTGCCGGACAGATCCACTGATGAAATAGTGTGCGAAATTGAAAAATGCGTTTTGTGTAGCGGAGACAAGTCGCTGCGAAACGGTCTGCGAGATTTCTTACCGGAAAGGCTACTATTATACTTTCTAATAAATCTAGACATAAACCCTGACCGCAAGCTCAAAACACTCACCCCAACCGAAGCAAAGTCGCTGGCCGCGCTGTGCAAAAACTTCATAGTAAATATCAGCGGTTCGCTTCCGCTCGACAAAGCCTTCGTTACCTGCGGCGGCGTGTCCCTGAAAGAAATAAACCCGAAAACAATGGAGAGCAAACTGGTCAGCGGTCTATATTTCTGCGGCGAAATCCTAGACGTGAACGGCTACACGGGCGGCTTCAACCTAACAGCCGCCTTCACCACCGGCCATCTAGCCGGCATGGCATCAGCAGCAACGGCCATTTGACTGGCACGGCATAGTGAATGAAATGAGCGTGAGCACTGCGACTTCGCGCAGCACAGGCTACGCGAAGCAATCTAATCGAGTACACTTTGTTCACAAAGATGTAATTTTCGAAGCCACGCCTGTCATCTACTCCGGAACTTAATGAAAATAATAACTATTACAATTATGATAACTATCACAGCTCCCACGGGACCGGCATTGGCGATGTCCGCAAGTAGGGGTAATCCGGCTAAAGTAGTAAATTGCATATAAAAATCCCTCTAAATAAAAAATCCATATTTCCGAATAGTGCCAATCAATCCCCTATTCCTTCTTAACAGAAGATTGTGGTAGAAAGAAATACGACATATGCCTATTCGTATTATTTCTTGTATATTGAGCCTGTTTTATTCGCAAATCAAGCCGAAAGTCTACCCCAAATTCCCCCATTATATATAACATTATCAGTAGGAACTTCCCCCGACAAAAATTACAGAGCCGCCTGCTCGTCGTCCTATTGTACGTTGGTATCCCGCAGATATGGCAATGATATCCCTCCATTCTGCCACATCACATTGTCCATAATCATTTCTACCTTTAGCAATTACAGAGTCATCCGCTCTTAGCCCTATTGTATGAGAAGCCCCTGCAGATATGGCAATGATGTCCCTCCATTCTGATACATCACATTGTCCAAAATCATTCTTCCCGATAGCAATTACAGAACCGTCCGCTCGCAGCCCTACTGTGTAAAATTTCCCCGCAGATACGGCAATGATATCCTTCCATTCTGATACATCACATTGTCCGTAATCATTTCTACCCGCAGCAATTACAGAGCCGTCCGCTCTTAGCCCTATTGTATGAGAAGCCCCTGCAGATATGGCAATGATATCCCTCCATTCTGCCACATCACATTGTCCGTAATCATTCCTACCTGTAGCAAATACAGAGCCATCCGCTCGAAGACCTACTGTGTAATAATACCCTGCAGATATGGCAATAATATATCTCCATCCTGATAAATCACACTGCCCATTATCATTTCTACCCGCAGCAATTACGGAGCCGTCCGCTCTTAGCCCTACTGTATGAGAAACTCCTGCAGATACGGCAATGACATGACCCCATTCTGATACTTCACATTGCCCATTACCATTTCTACCCGTAGCACTTACAGAACCGTCTGCTCGTATCCACACTTTGTGATAATATCCTGCAGACATCTCGTCGGAACCCGAATGCCTTGTTGCCTCAAACAACAATTCCAGTGTTGCATCAAGCTGACTCTCCGCATCATGATAATTTCCGGCTTGCTCAAATTTAGTAACTGCGCCTCTGTAATCCTCAGCTTCAACCAAAGACAAAGCTTCTGAATAAGCTGATTTTGCCTCTACGTTTGGAATGATTATTGCATAAACAATAATGAACACAGCAAAAACGGATACAAGCGACAAAGAGATTGTTAGATATCTTTTCTTTCTTTTTCGCTCTATCTTTTGAACCTCATCTCGATGCCGGCCAACTTTATTATAACCTTGCATATTAAATCCATCTTTATCAAGTCCGTCTCTGTTGTAGCCGTTTCTCCCATAGCCGGCACGATTATAACCACCCCTATTGTATCCTTCTTTGTTATAACCAGACCTGTCGTAACAGGCACGATCATAGCCAACGCGATTGTAACCTTTTCGATCATATCCATCCTTGTCAAAACCAGCCTTATCGTATCCATCTCTTGCATACCCATTTCGGTTATAGCCATCTTTTCCGTACCCCGCCCGATTGTAACCATTTCTATAGCCTTCTTTATCATAACCATCTTTGTCGTAACCAGTTCGATCAAATCCATCTTTACCATATCCGGCACGGTCGTAACCAGCCCTATCGTAACCATTTTTATCATAACCATCTCTGCCGTATGTCGAAGAAGCACCCGTTTCTGCTTTTGCTTTTGCACCCGACTTTTTTTCCGAGCTTGACGTATTCTTGTGGCTATAGCTCCTGCTGTAGTTGAAACTTTGGCTATGTCCACTCAAATAATCGTATGCAGCATTGATTTCCCGCATACGTTCCTCCGCCAAATCCTGCAATGGGTTGTCAAGATGCTTATCCGGGTGAAACTCCTTCACAAGCTTTCGATAAGCAGCCTTGATTTCCTCTGCACTTGCAGAAGGCTTAACTCCTAATACTTTGTACGGATCACTCATAGAATTAAATTCCTTTCAGCATATCGCCAACAACAATATTCTTAATTGGTGCACTGTAAATCCCTAGGACAAGTGGATTCAGTTGTGCCGCATTTATAAAATTTATGTAGCTCACAGTAATCCTCTTTTATTATTACCTTCTTGTCCCTATCGTCGTCCGTGTACTGAATAATAGATTTTAGTAGTTCCTTCGTTTCTAAATCCATTTGGCACCCTATTATTACCTCACTAATTTTCACATTCACAGTTTTCGTTGGGGCTTTCGTAAATACACGCACCTCTTTTTCGTGTAACCATTCTTCTGATTTATGTTTGAGAATTCTTAGGGCTGTCTCCTCATTTATAGTTATACAATTTGATAAATGTGGTATCTCTTTGTATATAATTTCTTCTACTCTGTAATTATCTGTATCTATTTCAACACCAATTACAATTCCTTTATGATTATCTGCATAATGTGACCACATTACTTGGCTCTTGTCCGTTTTTGAAAGCGATAGTATTCTAAATTCGCATTTCCATTCAAGCAATTTTTCACGTGTTTCGAGTGACAGTAAATCGGAAGACATTTCTGTATCATTTACACGCAGTTCATCAAGTACTTTTGTCCTATCAAACCCCAAAAACGTGAATATACCTTCTCTGAAATCGTTTTGTTCATTGAAGCCCGCAGCATATAGTCTATTATTCAGAAAAATATCCACGATTCTACCGAAGTTTTCAAGTGACCTATATTTGTAGTAAATCATTTTATTCCAAATCTCTAATATTTGTCCTCATAATCTACGAAAATGTAATTACATTACTTTAACACATATGTATTCAAATGACAACATATGTGTTCATAGTTTTTGCATTCACAATCTACAATTATAAATATGGAAACTATAATGATTGACCCTATAATTGTTGGAAATGTAATTCAAAACTGTCGCCAAGAAAAAGGCGTATCGCAGGAGGTATTAAGTGGCTTTGCTGGAATAGGTCGGACACATTTAAGTGCAATTGAGCGCGGAGAGCGAAAACCCACATTGGAAACTTTCTGTCATATCGCGGTTGCACTTGGTATGAAGTCAAGCGAGTTACTTTCAGTTATTGAATCAAAAATATACGAATCCGCTGAAAATTTTTCAGATACGAAATGAAAATTAGTATGTATCAAGTCTATAGTGCTGTGCCTTTCGATAGAAGAAATAGGTAGGAGATAGAATTATGGATTGTGATAGGCTAAAGAAATTAAGACAGAAAAAAGGATATACACAAATTAAAATCCAGTTGCTTACAGGTATTGACCAATCAGATTATTCAAAAATCGAAAAGGGTATAAGATATCCAACCGTTGAGCAGGCAAAACGTTTGGCACTTGTGTTTGAGACAAGCACAGATTATATATTCTGCTTAACAGATGAAGAAACCCCATATCCGAGAAGAAGCTAGCCCGTTTTCCCGCACAGAAATTTATTGATGGGTGGAAAAAAGGTTACAGCAGCCTTCACCACCGGCCATCTAGCCGGCATGGCATCACGAAATAATTACTTCGAAAGGCTTGCGTTCAGCTGATTATTGATAATATCCTCTGTGATTTCGGAAGCCTCCATCACATAACGCCTACATTGCTTTCGCCTTTCCGGTGCCTCCCACTCAAAGCCCGTAGTCAGGACTCGGCAACAAGTTGCCTTATTTATTTCCTTAAATCGGTCGTGAAGTTCATTCGTTACCTTGAGGATAAGCTCGTTTGATTCATCGGGCGCAAGCCTACCTGCAATCAGGCTCAGCGCCATGACGCAGCCGGTGATACCTCCGCAAAGACAACCGGATTTTCCGAGTCCGGCGGTGAATCCGGAGGCAATTTTGAGACATTCCTCCGGCAATCCCAACTCGTAGAACTCATTGAAAGCCCTGATCGTTGACTCACTGCACGAAAGCTTATTCGCATGATAAAAATCAGCGAGTTCGGTAGCATTCGCCCAAGTTTTTTTCTCGTCAATATGTTTATCACTCATAAAATTTCCTCTCACTCGAAGTTACTAAACAGTCATCGCATAAAATTATTATATCACGAGATTTATAATAATTTATTTTGTGCTACAATTTATCAATGGAAAATAGTGTACACAAAATGCCTGTATGGATTGAGCCCCTGTTTGATTTGCTCTATTTAATTGCGGGGCTAATCATCGCAGGCTTTCTATTCGCAGGCGATGCCGGCTATATCGGGCAACTCTATGGAGCGATGGCGTTGGTGCTCGTTCTTGGCGACAGCTTCCATCTAATTCCCCGTATCCTGTGTGCCGCAGGAAAGAGCGCGAAAGTCGAGACTGCAAAAGGCATAGGCCTCTGCATCACATCGATCACCATAACGGTTTTCTATCTAATGCTATATGGCGTGTACTGTCGCTATTTCGGTTTCTCGCAGCCATGGCTCACCTGCACGATTTGGGCACTCGCCGCTTTTAGGATTCTCCTGTGCCTATTTCCCCAAAATCACTGGCTCAGTGGGGACAGCGGGCGTTGGGGCATATATCGAAACATTCCATTCGCCTTGTTAGGCTTGGTCTTGGCTGCATTGTTCGCAACAAATATGACTGTGTCAGGCCCATTTCAGTTGATGTCAATAGCCATCATTTTGAGCTTCGGCTTCTATCTTCCGGTAGTTCTGCTATCAAAAAAACATCCCAAGATAGGAATGCTGATGCTACCAAAAACCTGCACATACATCTGGATGCTGACCATGGGCTTAGCCCTTTAGGGATTCCATTCCCACTCGACCAAGGTTGATTATCCTGTTTTAGAAACGATTGTTTTTCAATGTTTCATATATTAGCTATGTGTTTTTATACGCAAATAGCATTTTTTAACAATCCAAAAATGTGGATAATTTCAAGTAATCTCGATGTGTTTGAAGAAATGGCAGAATATTATTATACGGAGCCATCTGAGAAAATCGGTCTGCATCAATGTCACCTATTATCTAGAAATCGATGTTTCTCGCCGTTTTTGCTTTCAGTAGACCGCTGGGTGCGCTTAGGCTATCACTGAGGCACTGCATACAACCGAAGACCAAAAACGAGTCTTTCGCTCTTGATACGGCTACGTTCATCAAACTCTTGTTGTGGTCGATAAAGAAACAACCGTCGTCCGCACCGTATACACTCGAAAAAATAATGATATTTCGTTCCGCTCCCTGAAACGTGTGTATCGTGCCTACAGTGATATTTGCCGCTATTTCCGGCAGTGTGCGTTTGAGCCGTTTCCTTATTTCGGCAGCCTGACTTTTGAATGGCGTGATGACGCCCAAAAGGTTTGTCTCGTTCAATTTCCCGTTGCCGTGAATCCGATTCCGATACCGCTGCACAATTTCACCATAATTGTCTCCAATCCATGATACGATCGCTTCGGCTTCGTCATGATTGACCCGACTACTGCCACACTTTACAGATGCATCGGCAAATACTTCCCTGTGCCCCATCGCGGGGAGAAACCCACTCAGCGCATTTTGAGAATCGTTCTCCGCCGGCCCTCTCTTGGGCTGCAACCTGCCGTGGTAGACTAGCGTGTTGCAGTATTCAATAATGTCATCGTAACATCGTCTGTGTTCACAGAGGAACAGACCTTTGCCATATTGGATTGCTTGATCGAATTTGCATGACAGTGAAGCGACCTTCATCAGGCTTGACGTAGAACAGTTGAGGCCGTTTCCCTCCTGTATGCGAAATGCTGTCTTGTTTAAAATTACTCCATTGCGAATCGCCATGGCAATGTCCAGTGCCCGCGTTGTGCCCCAAACCGGTGGAATCTGATTTTCATCTCCAACAACAATAGCTTTTTTTGCCAGTGAAAAAGAGGCGGCCGCTATTTCGGGTGAAGTCTGTCCAGCCTCATCAACGATTAACAAATCGATATAGCCATACATATAAAATTCATTCTTTGTATTACCGTCATAAGCCAGGAATTGTTTTGGCAGCATGAAAAATGTCATGACCATACACGGCGCAATCATCGCCAGCCGCCGGTAACGGTTTTCGAGTACGTCAACGAAATTGCGTTTCTTTTGGTTTTCCGTGAGTGTATCTTCTTCGGACAGCCATATGCTTTCATAATAGTGAACCGCCAGCCAGAATTCAATATATCGTATTTTGTCGAGAGCGTTGCTAAGTTTGCTCAAATCGAAATCATCCAAAGCAGATTCTATGACATTTTCAAAAGGCGTTGCTTTATGACTTTTTAGTTCCGCAAATAACTCTGTTAATTTTTCAAATAAGAGAATCAGATCTGCTTTTCTTTGCTGGAGCTGTTCAATGCTATTTTCTGTTTCCTCAATTCTTGTATTGAACTCCTTGATTTTGTGATGATTGTCGACAAGTTTTTCTTCATAGCCTTTTGTGATTTCGCCAAATGCCGTACCTCGGTCAAAGTACTCCAATTCTTCTTCCATAGTGAAGGTAAAAGACCAATGGTAAAGTTTCTTTTTAAAAGCCGGAAGGAATTTCAGACACCGCCAGAACCACGGCAATTTTTGATAGGCCCCTGTCCATTCCGTAATACGGCAATGCAAACGCAAATTTTCCCCGTCAATGTTGTGGATTTTTTCTTTCAACACGTCTATATTTTCACACAGCGATTTTTCTTCTGTATCAAGTTTTGACAAATAGCCTGTGTAGGAATCCTCGCCAATTACATTTTTGATTTCTGCCGCGACTTCAATGCTTTGATCCCGAAGCTTATCTACCGTCTTTAGTTCCGAAAGTATTTTGTCGCGGCAGGCCGCTATGCCGACTACCGGTTCCTCAAAATATTGCTGACACCCCTCCAACATACAGACCATCGATTTTTTCCGGATATCCTCCGCTTCCATATCTTCAATGAAATAATTTCCCCGCACATCTGTGTATTGATAATTGTTTTTTTTCGCATCGTCTCGTTTCGATTTCGAGGAAGAAGGGAAATAGACAGCAAAACTATGTGCCCCATCGATCCATCTTCTTTCGAGATTTGTGCAACAAACCGGATTGATTTTGCTAAAGGAATCAATGATATTTGTAACGGCCTGATTGATGGTGGAGGTTGCTACAATGATTGGCGGATCCGCCGCTTTCAGCGCACGGGAAACGTACATATCCGCAACGATGGATTGGAGTAGGGTTGTTTTACCTGTACCCGGAGGCCCGTTCACGGCCAAGATTTCGCCATTGCCCAACACATTGAAATGGTGGAGTGCTTCCCGTTGTGACGGCGATAAGGGATATTCTCCGTTCATCTGGCCGCCATGCCGTTTCATCATATCCGTATCGTCGTTGGCAATCATCGGCACAGATGCTTCCGTAATGCCGTCTGTCAATTTTGAGTAGAGCGGCTTTTCTGTATCCGTATTCGCAAGTAGATGATCGTAGAGCTTTTGAATATGAACGGTGGCTAATACGGTTTCATCCTTGAAAATATAGTAACGGCCATCGGTACCGATTCGATTTCCGTGAATCGATATTTCATCCTCATCGAATTTCGATTTGGTAACGACCTCGTACATTTGCCTAGTATAATCCAAATATTTTTTCCATGAGTCAATCTGATTTTTCTCAGCAATCGTGCTTTCTAAATACCGGTCGTAGTCTTCCTCGCTGCCGATGCTAAGTTCTGGTTCTATCATTGGTGTCAAATATTCGCGAGGAATCCATGGCAGCCTTCCGTCATCTCCACCAGTCATCGAAAGAATGCCCTGTCTACTTAGTAAAGCCGGCAAAAACAGGATAGACGTCATTTCCTCAGGATCGAAAGCTGAAATTACCGCGTTTGTGATGTCTAGCCGGATGGTCTTTAGGGCAATAATAATCGGAATACTCTGGCGTTTACTTTTTTGCGCAGAGATCTTCTCCTCCTCTTCTTCATCCTTTTTTTTAAAGAGCACCTTCGCAACGCGCTGCGAAACATTTCCGTTTTCAATTTCTTCCATGCTAATGATTTCAAATGGATTGAATCGGTAATCTATCGTCGGATTGTTCTGCGCGACAACTGCGTTTCTGAAGTATTTTGTTACAGCATCCATAATCCGTCTCCTTTCGACTCCGCAAGGATTGATTCTGTGAATAAATTATCACCTAACGAAGTGTTTTTCAAATGTTATGCTATCACCATTGCATCCAAATATTTTTTGGAAGCGGTTGTTTTACATAAAAATCACTTAATTTGCTTACTCATCTCGTAACCGAATATACTTATTTCCCCTGTCGCCTCTCTTACCTAAAAGGCGCACTTCATTCTGTTCAATCAGTTTGCCAAGTGAATATCTCACCTGTGAAAGAGTCAACCCTGTTTTATTCGCGATCTCTATCCTTGATAATGGAGCATCAAACAATGCGGCTAATACGATATCTGTATTATTTGCCTTATTGACATAACCTACATTGCCCTTCGTCATCGTTGGGTTTTGCAAGATAGCCGTGAAATATATGCCGCCATCAAAGAACTTTGGTAGTGCAAATCCATATTTCTTACATTCAGCGTAAATCTTTGGAATTCCACTCCCTAACTTTTCAATGATATTTGCTTCTCCTTTAGTGGAAACAAACTGACATATTTCTGCTAACCTTGCATTACGTGCTACCGAGGCCGTATTCCCCAGTTCCGAAAGGGATATTCCATATAGGCCGCCGGGATTGCTGATTACAAGTCCTTTATCCTCTATAGTAAGACTAATATTTTGAGTCATTGATAGCGGATTAAGATCACGATGAATCAGCGCGTTTGCAATCAATTCCCTTGTTGATACCGGTGGGTATTCCTTTACTTTCGCTACCATACCTCCGGAAATATCCTTCGTCAATTCATTACTGTTATCCAAAACCCATTTTGTTACATCTTCCAAAATCACAGGTATAGGTCCGTCGAAGACCCTTACATTGGTTGCCCTTACATCATCCGATACTACAGAGCTTTTTTTAACACTTGCTTGAATCGAATAATTTGGGAAGAACTGCTGCGGATATATACCCAATGTCAAAATACCTGCAACAGTGACCTCTCCAGTACCTGAAATAACTCCGGAACGTAATAAGACCTCATCGTCTGTCATTTCATTCAATACGGTCGAAAAGTTTTTCCTCTCGGCGATATATGATTTGCATAATTCCTGATTTAAATCCATTACGCTCGACTCCGGTACAATATCTTCATCAAACCGCGCAATGCCTCTGTTGGATATAAAAATCTGTTCTTCAAGAGATGATAATTCAAAATCACTATCATACATTCGTATGTATGCTTTCCCTGTTTTCCCAACCTTAACGGGTTTAAGCGATTTGTCTGATTCAAGAACATCAGCAAGTATGACCGACCCATTTTCATGCATAATCAATTCACTCTTGAAAGTAATTCTCGAACTAAATTCATTTTTTGCATATGCCGCCAATGTTTGTTGACATTGTTTGCTATCGTATACACCGACAACTGTAAAGTTTTGATTTTCATCTACACCAAAAACAAGCGTGCCACCGCCCGGCGTATTCGCAAAAGCACTTATCGTCTTTACCGCTGTTTCAGAAAATCCCTTTGCAGCTGCCTTTGCCTCATATTGCCTGTTGTCACTATGTTCAGCCTGAAGTATCTGAATAATCTCCTTTAGGCGATTTTCTTGTTTCTCACTATTCATGGAATAAGCATACACCTAAATGCTACTTTCCGCAATCTACATTGCTAAATTACACCTTCACATTGCTAAATTGCACCTTCACATTGCTAAATTGCATATAAAATGTCGAAAACCCACATAGTCGTATACAACAAGGAGCTTGCTGACTTACGGTTTTAGGTTCTCTTCCCACTCTTCGCTATGAGTTTTGAGGTATATAGAACCGCATATTTTTCAAGGCTCATAGCAACACAATTGTATCTATTGTTCATATTATCGGGGTCATCTCGGAGAAAACCGGAGTTTTGCAGTCACCGACAACCACTTCAAGTGGTGGTTTGGAATGGATCCTATAAGGGCCAGTTACGTGCTCCGCCTAAAGACGGGTGTCATAAGTACTATTACCTTAAAGTGGCCTCTAACTTCTTTTCAATGCTTCTTTCATATCAGATTCTTGCCACTCCCTGATCGCATCCTCTGTAATATTTATTTTATAAATTCTCTTTTCATAGGCCACATCAACATGTCCATGGAATAGTTCTAAATATTGGAGTCTTTTTGATTTACTAATGGATTTAGTTCAATTGTGGTGAGATTGTGGTCCATATCGGTTTCTTCTTACACAATGCCTTCGATTTTGTCCTTATTATAACATAGGCAAAGCCATAATCTATGAACCAACGTTCATTTTATCCATTACAGTAATTATGTAAATTGTTATTATAATAACATTTGACACACCTAATAACATATTGTATTATATTATTATAAGCAACTAGCAGAATAAAATTGGAGGAATATATGAATAACAAAAGAATAAAATTTTCCATTGAATTAACCCCCGAAGGACTACAGGCTCTCGAGAAAATTCAGAAGGAACTATCAATGGAAGTCGGCTTTAAAATCGGAAGAGGGCAAGTTGTCGAAGCTCTAGTTACTAGCAAGAAATATGAATTTCCAGAACTAATCAAACTCGGAGCTGTCATGCGCTATATGATGTGGTCAATGGCTTGGGATCTTGAAGAACTTGGTATTTTAAAATTTGCAGGAGTTTATAGTTCAAACGACAGGCACAGCGTTGAAGAAGATTTAAGAAATTTGGGATTTGATTACATTGAGGATATTGATAAAGAAACACGAAAAATCATTAACCGAAAACAAGCAATCCTTTTCGATGTTGATGAAGATGGATCAGTTTTTGCGGATGCAGCAAGAAGAAAAAAGGATGAATATTTTTTGCAACAACATAAGATGGTTGAGGAAGGAATTGAAGAAGGTCTATTCCAGTGGGGTGGAAAGATAGACTTTCAGGATGAAGAAAGAAATCAAAGATGGGCATACCTATCAGAAAAGGTCTCATATTGGGAAAAGTTAACTCGACATTGCTTATGCAATGTATAGTGACCAAGCTTAACATCTAAAAAACTGTGAATTTCCTCTACGCACACCCAACCATTTATAGCGAAAACGGGGCAATCCCTTCGTGCTCTAGCAGTTTGATTTTCTTGTCGATTCCACCGGCGTAGCCTGTCAAACTCCCATTCGCACCCACGACGCGATGACAGGGAATCATGATCGAAATGGGATTGTGCCCCACGGCACCGCCGACCGCCTGTGCAGACATGGTTTTCTGCCCTGTTTTCGCGGCTATTGTTCTCGCAATGTTACCATAAGTAATGCACTCTCCGTATGGGATGTTCCTCAAGATGTTCCAGACTTCCTTGCGAAAGTTGCTACCAATGGGCGCTAAAGGCAGTTCTGAGGTGGCTGGCTTTTCCCCGACAAAATATCGATCGAGCCAGTCCCTAGCGATGGCGAACACCGATAAGTTGTCTTTCTGTACGGCTTCGATAATTTCATTTTTCAAGACACCGCCAAAATACTTCTGTCCTTCAATCCAAAGTCCAACGATGCTATCGCCGTCGCTAGCAAGCAAAAGCCGCCCAACCGGCGATGTGTAATTTGTAATGTAATACATGGAACGTTTCTCCTCTTTTATTTGCCCCGAACTGTGGCAGTTTTTTTCTATAATATTCGCGTGAATAGGCGTAGTTATCTGTAAACTCGCCATTTTCGTCGAACAATCCAGAACTAATGAGCGCCTCCTTCGCAATTTTCTCTTGCTCAGGTATTGGCTTTTTCCTATATTCGTTCAAATATTCCTGCATTTCGAGTGTGTATTCGTATGGTGTCATTGCGCGTGCCTCCTTTTGCCACTCTCTGTTGCGAGTATAACACAAGGTAGTAATATTTACTTATTTCGCGGCTTTCCTGTTTCCGCGGATGCTCTCTATTACTTCTACTACTACTGAAACTTCTTCACCTGACAAGCCACTTACATCGACTGAAACCTCGGTGTTTATTGGTTTCGGAAAAAGAATTTATAAAAAAATGTTTAAATTCCGAATTTCTGGGTATATATTATATAGAACAGTTGATTTAAGGGAGGTAGTTTTGATGATGAGCAAGTGTAAGATAATGGTAATGGGGGGGGGTATTCCCAGAGCATAAACAGTAGGGATACTTTATACCCTTTATATTTTGATATTGCGGACACTCTGTGCTTTGATGCACAGAGTGTTTTTTGTGTGCCGTGACGGATGCCAAGCAGCGACGGACATAGCAATAAAACCAATGAAAAATGAAAAGGAGTAAAACAAAATGAAACAGAAAAGAAAAATAGGAAAGAGCGCAAGGAAAGCACCGGTATTGATTCTGGCGGTCATTCTGATGCTTATGGCAGTTCCGGCATTTGCGGCGGACATTGAAGCATGGAGGTAGAAAGATGTGCTATGAAGAACAAAATGAACAATGGGAAAGGAAACCCAGAGTTGGGCCACAGAATGGCAGCGGTGTAGCGGGATTTGTGCTTGCGTTAGTTGCGTTTTTCTTTTCGTGGGTTCCCGTGTTTGGAACTTTGATTTGGTTGTGCGGCTTGATTTTTTCAAGTGTGGGTTTGGCACAAGCGGGAGAAAAACAAAAGAACGATTTAGCTGTTGCGGGTTTGGTAGTTTCGATAGGCAGTCTTATATTGTGGGTGTGTTCGCTAGCATCTTGCGTAATGACGTTAGCGCCAGCGTTTGGGTAGCGGGAACTTTGAAAGGTATGTTACTAATCATTGTAGTAATTAGTAAGGAGGAGATTTATGAGTACAGCAGATGAACTGTTGAAGCTTAAACAATTATTGGATGAAGGTCTCATAACCCAATATGAATTCGACCAACAAAAATCGGACATACTTGGTAATGGATTTGCAAGACAAGAAAGAGAGAATACAAATCCATTTTACAATTACCACCAACCATCATATCCACCGCCTGATGAACAGTGGCCACAAAATTCACATGGAGCTTCTAGTACCAGCTCTCATATGAGAAAAAGCATGAAAGTATGGGGGATTGTTTGTTTTTGCCTTGCTGCATTAGGCTTGATAATGACAGATGGAGAGATGGCTATAGTTATGACAATTCTTGGTGTTATGTTCGTTATTTTGGCTCGTTCTCAAAAGGGAGATAAATATCTTAAATCGGCGCACATTGGTCGAATGAGAATAAAAAAATCAACTTTTGTTATTGCTTGTATAATTATCGCATCTATGAGTACGTCTCTTATTTCCATAACTCAAAATGAATCCAGTGATAATTCAGCCAATAGCACTTCTAAGTCGGAATCAACATCATCAGATGGTTCATCTGATACAACAGCAGAGGACGTACCCACAATAGCTCCTGAGGCATGGCTCGAATTTGATGCCAGAGCGTGGGAAGACTATAAAGTACTTTACCAAATGCACAACAGTCTCATGGATTATGTTGGAGCCTATGGAAACGCTCAAATATCAACATTAGAATTCTATAACAAATGTAAGGAATTTTACAATGCATTCGGTACAGCATCTCTCTCATATGGATATGGAAGCAATGATGTCGAAAAGGATTATCTTGATCTTTATGCACATGTTGCAACATCTGACCAACTTGCTGCAAAAAATATCTTGAAATATCTAGATTCGAACGATATTAGCGATTTTTCAAAGGCAAATGCATGCGTAGAAAAAGCTAAGGAAGGCATGATAATGATTGCTTCAAATCGTGGATTATTACTTCAAAAAGCAGGGTTGACTGAGGAAGAAATAACCGCAAAGGTTGATGCTGAGTATGCCGAATTGGATGCAGCATAGTCGGCTTGAATAAATTAAGGATTTTGATTAGTAAAGGGGGTATTGAAAATGGTTTTCATAAAACGCAAGGGAACATCACAGATGACATTACACGAATTGGGCAAAATATTGAATGAAATGTACTCAACTGCCGCTTGGGGCGAAAAAACCGCTACGGCACATCTATTCGGTATCATATACGCAGGAGAAATAAATAAGGGTGGTTATTCCGCTGCTGGTATTGCTCGCGAGGCAGGATTGCATGATACTGTGAACACGGAAGTAAGTGCGGGTATCAAACTCTCACAATATGTTACCCCAAAATAACTAACCCTTAGTTTCTAATAAATTTTGAAGGTGAAGGAGAAAAAAATGGCGACTATCGATGAACAGGTTGTTGAAGTACACTTAAGCGAAGCAATCTACGATAGAAGATACCATTATCCAGTGTATAAAATTATTGGATTGCCACGTCGCTTCGCTCCTCGCCTGTGCCCTCTGGGTGCAATGACGGGGAGAAATAGTACATATCTGTAGTCAGCGGATAGCTTATACTGCTGAAAATGGGCTGCCCTAGTGGACAGCCCATTTTGGTTTTATTGTGGATTGCGGCTCGGAGGCCGCAATGACTACCCTAACCCATATGTGGCATTGGCGTTGGTTTGGGCAGCCTCTCGTCGATCATGTTGGTGAGGTTGTCGCTCACGGGTAGTGGGTCTACGAGCTTGCCAGCTTCGGGAGCAGCGAGCCAGATGTCATCCGCCTCTACGTCTGCCGGTAGGATTTCGCCAATGACCGCATAACGATATGCCGGATACTCATCGGCGAGTTCGTCAGCAATGTCGTCCTCATTTTCCCAGAGGATTCCCGCTTCGTAGATGTTTGCGATTTCCTTGGCAACCTGCCAATTCGTGAAGTCCGAAGTTTCAGAAACCTTCACGACTTCGCCGAGTCTGCCTTCGGTGTTCGTGTACGTGCCGTCCGTCTCCGTCCAACCTGAGCCAGGGATGACCACATCGGCCTCGAGTGCCGTAGCCGTGTTGTGGGTATCGCAGACCATCACGAATTCTGCGTTCTTCAGGAGAGCCTTGGCGGCCTTCGCTTCCGGCGGAAGTGTGCCGGAAATGGCGGCAATCTGACCGAGTGGGTCTTCGCCGAATATGAGCACGGCCTTTGCGCCCTCAACGTCGGTGGCATCGGAAGTGATACCGAGGTCGTAGAGCCCCTGACTGTTGTTCTTCGATGCAACGCGGACGATACCGTCGCGAGGTGTGCCAATATGACCGGAAATGGCGGCGATTGCACAGACGAGTTCAGCAGCCTCAAACGAAAGAATATTCTGCTGATAGATGATGATGGCCTTCTTCGCCGCAAGGTAATCAGCGGCAATCTGGGCCGCCTTTGCACTCACCTTGACATCTGCGAGTGAAGCGGCGAATTCCTTGTAACCGTTGAGTTTCAAAAGACGAGCCTTGTCCGAATCCTTCTTCTCTGAAACGACGGCAGCCGCGATTTCGCGAAGGAGCTTCACGTTGTTTGCAGCCGCGAAGCTGTCGTAGCCAAACTTGTTCAACCCGTCCTTCTTAGCGGACGGATCTATGAACACGACCTTTGCGCCGTTCTTTTTCGCGGTATCAATCTTCAGGCGCGCTACGGGATTGTGGTGCGGGTCGAAGCCGACGCCAAGAATGTAGTTTGTGCCAAGAAGCTCGTCGATGGAGTTAGGCGAGGTATGAACGCCGAGCACCGTTGATGTAGCACTCGCACGATTGTTGAAAGAGAAAATGTCCGCACCGATTTCGTCGGCAAGACGAGAAATGGCATAAATCTCCTCATTTGTATATCTGTCCGAAACAGCGATAGCGACAGCACCCTCGCCGTAGCGAGCCGTGATACTCTGAGCCTTCTTCGCCGTCATGACAAAGGCGTCGTAGTAATCTGATTCTACGAGACGCTCCGCCCCCTCTATAGCCAAAAGTGGCTCTGTAAGTCTGCCCTCAAGCTCCGCACAGTCAAATCCAAACTTGCCACGTCCGCAGGTAACACCAGCATTCACAACTCCTGTTGCAGTCGGGTTGACCTTGTAGAGAAGATCGCCGTAAGTCTCGAGGTCGAGTGTGCAACCGATAGAGCAATGTGAACATGTCGTCTGCACCACATCAGTTTCAAGCGGCACGGACTTAGGAATAGAAAGCCTCTCGCGAAGCGCACCCGTCGGGCAAACAGAAACGCACTGACCGCAGGAAACACAGCCCGATTCCTCAAGCGGAAGCAGCAAAGTGGGCTGCACAATCGTATCAAAACCTCTATCGACGAGATCGATTGCACCGATCCCCATGACTTGGTCGCAGGCACGAACGCAGAGTCCGCAGAGTATACACTTGCCTGATTCTCTTATGATGAACGGATGCCCATCGTCTGTTGCATCAGGAGCGAGAGCCTTACCCTCTTCATCAGAAACGGAAACATCGCCCTTAAATCTATCGGGCTTGACGTCGTACTGGTTTGCAAAGTCCACGAGCTTACATTCGAAATAGTCTCCGCAACCACATTCGAGGCAACGATCAGCATCCTGAGTAGCCCTCTCTTCATCATAGCCGAAGACGACTTCCGTGAAGTTTGTCTTGCGCTCTTCGGGGGTGAGCCCTTCCATTACTGGACGGCACTGTCTTTCCCTGTCTTCGAAAGTCTTCTCAGAAATATCGTCACGAATAGCAACGAATTCAGGCTCGTAAGAGACATCTTCGCCGAAGAGATAGGAGTCGATGACGACCGCACTCTTCTTTGCGTCAGCGATAGCCTCAACCGCGATGGAAATCTTGTCGTTGCCGCAGTCGCCGCCGGCAAATACGCCTGGGATAGAAGTCATGAAAGTCTCGGGATCGTAGACGATACCATTCTTCTTCGTGAGGTCAACCTCGTCAAATCCGAGCGGATCGACAGCCTGACCGATTGCGAGAATGACGCTATCGACGGCAATCGTTTCAGTCTTGCCCTTCACGGCTACAGGTGCACGGCGTCCGGACGCATCCGGCTCACCAAGCTCCATGACCTGAAGTTTGATCTTCGAAACATGACCGTTCTTGTCCTTGACAATCTCAAGCGGATTGCGAAGGTTCTTGAATATGACGCCTTCTTCGAGTGCCTCGTCTATCTCAATTTGATCGGCGGGCATCTCGTCCACCGTCCTGCGATAAACGTTATAAACCTTCTTTGCACCGAGGCGGACAGCTGTCCTGCAAGCGTCCATAGCCGTGTTGCCGCCACCTACGATAGCGACATTGTCGCCAAGCGCAAGCTCCTCGTTGCGAACGACGTGGCGGAGCATATCGATACCACCGATGACGCCCTCGGCATCCTCACCCTTTGCACCCGTGCCGGTCGAAACCCAAGCACCGATACCGATGGAAACAGCGTCGAATGTGTCCCTTATATAGCCAAAGTCCACATCCCTGCCAATCTTCGTATTCGTCAAAATCTCGACGCCCATAGCCTCTATCAAAGCGATTTCACTATCGATGATTTCGTTCGGAAGCCTGTATTCGGGTATGCCGTATCTGAGCATACCGCCGGCCTTGGGCATAGCCTCAAATATAGTGATAGCATGCCCCTTTTGGGCAAGGAAATATGCGAGCGAAAGTCCGAAGGGACCGCCGCCGATGACAGCAACACTCTTGCCAGTCGGAGCCTCAATATCAGGAACATATGACACTCCGCTCATCAGGTCGTTGTCAGCCAAAAATCTCTTGATGTTGGCGATCGAAATAGGCTCGTCCACATACTTACGCCTGCAGGAGTCCTCGCAGGGATGCGGGCAAACTCTGCCGATTGACGCAGGCAGAGGAATGTTGTTTTTCACGAGCTCGTGAGCTTCCTCGGGCCGTCCGTTTGCGAGCAGTCCGACGTAGCCCTGACAATCCGTGTGTGCCGGACAGTTGAGCACGCAAGGCGGTCTGCAATCCCCGGGGTGGTTCGAAAGCAGAAGCTCGAGATTTGTCTTTCTGGACTCTATTACTCTCTCGGAATCCGTCGTGATGACCATATTCGGTGCGATTTCCGTCGCACACGCCTTCAAAAGCTTCGGATTTCCCTCAGCCTCCACCATACATATGCCGCAGGAACCGTAGATCTCCGTGCGTTCATCAAAGCAGAGCGTCGGAATAAAAATATCATTTTCCCGTGCGACTTCGAGAATTGTCTGACCTGGCAAGGCCAGTAGTTCTCTGCCGTCGATGTTGATTCTAAATTTTTTCATCTGTGTTTACCTCCGCAGAAAACTCTCATTAATCCCTGAGAACAGCACTAAAGTTGCAGTTCTCTTCGCACTTGCCGCATTTGATGCAGAGTGCTTGGTCGATAACGTGTTTGCCTTTGAGCTCGCCCGTGATAGCGCCGGTCGGGCACTTTTTCGCGCAGAGCGTGCAACCCTTACAAGCGTCGGTAATCTCATATTTGATAAGGGCCTTGCAGTAATGAGCGGTGCAATGCTTGTTATAGATGTGATCCTCGTATTCGTTTCTGAAATACTTGATGGTCGTGAGCACGGGATTTGGAGCCGTCTGACCGAGCCCGCAGAGCGAACCGTCCTTGACCTTGTTTGCCAGTTCCACAAGAAGCTCGATGTCGCCTTCCTTGCCCTCGCCCTGAGTAATGCGCTCGAGTATCTCCAGCATCCTCTTCGTGCCGATACGGCAGTAATTACATTTGCCGCAGGATTCCTTACGTGTGAAATCGAGGAAGTAACGTGCCATATCAACCATGCACGTGTCCTCGTCCATTACTATCATACCGCCCGAACCGACGATGGCGCCGGTCTTCGTGATATTCTCGTAATCCACGGGCGTGTCCGCGAGGTCAGCCGGAATACAGCCGCCCGAAGGTCCGCCCATCTGGACAGCCTTGAACTTCTTATCCTTCTTGATACCGTCGCCTATGCCGAAGATGATGTCCTTCAGCGGAAGACCCATAGGAACCTCAACGAGGCCACCCTTCTTGATCTTTCCCGCAAGTGCAAAGACCTTCGAACCCTTCGACTTGTCCGTGCCGAGAGCGCCGAACGCCGCTCCGCCCTTCGAGATGATGACGGGGATATTTGCGAAAGTTTCAACGTTGTTGATATTCGTAGGCGTCTGCCAGTAACCCTTTTGTGCAGGGAACGGTGGCTTCAGCCGAGGCATACCTCGCTCGCCCTCAAGCGATGCGATGAGTGCGGTTTCTTCTCCGCAGACGAACGCACCTGCACCCGCCTTGATTCTGATGGAAAAATCGAAGCCCGAACCGAGAATGTTCTTCCCGAGATAGCCTGACTTCTCAGCCTGAGCAATCGCGATATTGAGTCTTTCGATTGCCAACGGATATTCGGCTCTGACGTAAATGACACCTTCCGAAGCACCGATGGTATAGCCACCTATGATCATGCCTTCAAGGAGTGTGTGAGGATCGCCTTCCAAGACGGAACGGTCCATAAACGCACCTGGATCGCCTTCGTCAGCATTACAAACCATGTATTTTTCTTTGCCTGGGCTCTTCATCGCCGCATCCCACTTGAACCAAGTCGGGAAACCCGCACCGCCACGGCCCCTGAGACCCGAGACCTTGAGTTCCTCTATCACGTCCGTAGGCTTCATTTCGCCAAGGACCTTCGCGAGTCCTTCGTAGCCGCCGACCGCAACGTATTCATCTATATTTTCGGGATCTATGATACCTGCGTTTCTGAGAACTATTCTCGACTGCTTTGAAAGAAACGTCTTGTCAACTTCGCTGATAAGCTTGTCCTCGAGAACCTCGCCCTTTCTGATATGACTTTCGACAATCGCCGTTACATCCTCTTCATGAACCTGAACGTATCTCGCCTCGAGGTCGCCCCCCTCCGAGTAAACATCCACGATCGGCTCGAGGTAACAGTTGCCTATACAACCTGTCTTTTTGACGGTAGCTTTGAGTCCGCCGACCTTGATTTGCTTTGTGAATTCAGCTTCAGTCTTCTTTGCACCGGAGGCAATACCGCAGCTGCCCTGTCCTACTACAATTTTCATGGCCTACCTCCTATCCTTGTGCTCTGATTTCTTCAATAACTTTAACGACAGACGTCTTCGTGAGGTTGCCGTAAACCGCATCCCCGCTCGGCCCCTTGACCATCATCGCGGGTGCAAGGCTGCAACAGCCGAGGCAGGCGACGATGTTGAGTGTGAATTTGTTGTCTTCGGTGGTCTCTCCGTCATCTACGCCAAGATGTTCGGAAATGGCTTCAGCTATCGCCTGTGTTCCGTTGACGTGGCAGGCCGTACCTGCACAGAGCATGATGAGATTTTCACCGATTGGTGCCAATCTGAATTGAGTGTAGAATGTCGCAACGCCATAAATCTTCGCCGGTGTCTCCCCCGTGCGAGCCGAAATATAGCCGATGACATCCGTGGATAAATATCCGTAAGTATCCTGAGCCTTCTGAAGTATTGTGATGAGACTTCCCCTCGTGCCCGCATACTTGTCCAAAACGGGCGCAAGTTCAGGATAATCCTTGTCCTGATACGTTGCCTTGATTGTTTCACACATTATTTCTCTCTCCTCTTTGCTTGTCATTCCAGCCACGGAGCCGGAATCCAATTACTTTATCAACTTTGATATAGCCTTGAACGTCTCTGACTTACTGTCGTTTTCCAGTAACTCGAACAGAGCTGCCTCAACGGTAGTCAAATACACGCCGGCCTGAGCCATGCGCTTTGTGCCAAATTTCTTGTCGAACGGTTTTCTGGAACTGATGCCATCTACCACGAGAAATACATCGTAGCCTTCCTCGAGCAAGCCGAGCGCTGTCTGAAGTACACAAACATGAGCTTCTATGCCGAAGATGATTACCGACTTTTTCTTGCTTTCCGTAAGAGATTTGACAAAATTGGGTTCACCCATTGCCGAAAATGCGCTCTTTTCGATGTAGGTGAAATTTTCCTTGGCCTCCTTGATTTCTTCCAACGTGTCGCCGAGACCCTTCGTGTACTGCTGAGTAATAAGTGCAGGTATTTTAAATATATCCGCAGCCTTTAGCAGTATTTTTGCCGATGAGATAACCGCTGCCTCCTCGGCCATTGCTGGCGTCAACCTTGCTTGCATGTCAATGCATACAAAGATAGACTCCTCCCTCCTTAATCTTTTGATCGCCATACACACCTCTTCTTATTTCTTCATTATCTTCCAACACAGATAACACTCAAATTATATCAGCTATCAACATGGTTTGAACATAAAATTTCACATAAATTTCATAAAAAAATTATAAAAGGGTTGCATTATTTAGTAATTTTGGTATATAATACCAAGCATGAAAGTAAAACTTCCGCGCAGACCATTATTCGCAGCTACGCTCGCCTTCATAGGAGGCATAGCCTTCGTGTACATTTTCTCACCAACGACGTGGCTCATGGCGACGCTACTAACCATATCCGTGATTGCAGGCATCGTAATGCACAATTGTGGATTGCGGGTCTGTGCCCGCAATGACAAGCATAAACATGTCATACCAGCTCTCACATCTGTAATGCCAGTATCCAAATCTGTCATACCGGCCCCCGCATCTGTCATACCGGCCCCCGAGCCGGTATCCATCAAGCCCCGCCTAGTCTTCCCACTGCTACTTGCGGCAATCTTCTTCGCCTCCTCCCTCTACACAATTCACTCCTTCGGCGAAACCGATCCTCTTATGACCGCCGCCGAGTCCTCTGACACCGTCGCCATCAGCGGCCGCGTAGTAAAGATTCAGATAAAGGATAGCGACTACTATGTGCTCACCGTACAGTCGGAAGGGAGGAAAATCCTCGTGCGCATCTTCGCTGACATCGCAGCGGACCCAAAAACCGCACCGAAGGCCATCATGGGGCGAAACATTACTTTCAAGGCAAAAGTCATGCTCCCTGACACGGCCCGAAATCCCCGCTGCTTTGACTATAGGCTTCATTTGCTTTCTCAAGATATTCGCGTCATCGCCACCGCCGAAGCGGGGAGTCTTTCTTTGGTGAGCACTTCGGGCAAAGCTGACGGGGTGGTCGGCAACCTGATAGGCTCGTTTTACAACCACCTCTACAATGTGAAATGTGAGTTTTACGACATCATTGCCGAGAGCATGTCAGGAGAAAACGCGGCCGTAATGAACGGTATGCTCTTCGGCGATACGAGCCTGATAGACGAGGACACCTACGAAGGGTTTCAGAAAAACGGCATCGCCCACATACTCAGCGTCAGCGGCCTCCACGTTGCGATGGTCTACGCCTTCATCAGCAAACTCTTTTCAAACAGGCGGACGCGCAGCACCTACGCCGTTATCATCATCTTCCTCATCATCTACGCGGCACTCGCGGAATTTTCGCCGCCCGCCGTCCGTGCCGTGATCATGATAAGCGTTCACCTGACTTCGAAGATAGTGTTCAAACGATATGATTTCCTCACATCGATCAGCCTTTCGGCCCTGCTCATACTGCTTCACAACCCGCTCGAGCTCTTTGGTGTCGGCTTTCAGCTCTCATTTCTAGCCGTCGCCTCACTCGCCTTCGCCCTGCCGTTTTCGGACAAATTCATCGGCTACAGGTGGCGAGTAACTCAAAACAAGTTGAATGAAAAGGAAATTGAAACCTACATGAACAACACGGTTTTCACTCGCCTCGGCAGAGGGTTATCGAAACTGTTTCTTCCCATTTTGATAATCCAGCTTTTTATGATGCCCATCACCGCCTACGCATTCAACTATACTTCTCTGTCCGCGTTCGTCCTGAATGTGCCGATAGTCTTTCTTGCCGGTTTCATCGTGCCGCTGGGCATCGTCCTTCTGATATTTGCAGAGCTATTCCTGCTGTATCCGCCTGCCGAGGCACTCCTCTCCATCTTCGCGAAGGTTCTGAGCGAGATTTCCGAAATGCTCGTAGCCACCATGAACTACCTGTCGGATTTGGGAACCGCGGCGCACTTCAGCAGCTTCATAGTTGCATCGCCCAAAGCCCCCTTCATGCTCATTTTCTACGGCCTTGCATTCTTCCTGCTTTCGGAGTCATTCACCGTCCTCAAATCGAGAAAGTTATACCGCCAAATATCCGTCATTACCGCCATCATTTTCACCCTTAGCCTTGCGACTTTCGCCTCGCCCACAACCTCTCAAAACAACGCGGCACTCACCTTCGTCGATGTGGGTCAGGGAGACTGCCTTCATATCAAAACAGCAGACGGGAAGAACTACCTGCTCGACGGAGGCGGAAGTGCTGACTACAACATCGGGAAGAAAACGCTTCTGCCGTATCTTCTGAAAAACGGTGTCAGAAGGCTCGACGGGGTCTTCGTATCGCATCTGCACATGGATCACTTCAAGGGAGTAACAGAGCTAGCGGAGAAAATGGATATCGGAGCAATATACACCTACGCAGGGAACGTAGTACGAAAGGAGGAGCTGACAAACAAAGTTTGGAATTCTGAGAAGGAGTATCAGGGTGGACCACCCCGTCAGGCGGAGCCTGCCACCCCTCCAAAGGAGGGGAATTCTGGGTTTGGAAAATTCCCCTCTGAGGAGGGGTGGCAGACGAAGTCTGACGGGGTGGTTTCTTCAAAAGATTTGCGCTTTGTCGGAGCCGGCGACACTGTCAACCTCGGCAAAAACGCCAAAGCTGAGATTCTCTTCCCGCCTAGAGGCACGCCCGACGACTACAAACGTACGGTGCTAGAAAACGAGGACGAAAACGCTACCAGTCTGCTAGTGAGGATAAGTGTCGGCAAACTGAGTGTACTTATGACAGGTGATTTGGGCTTTGACGGAGAGGCCCGCATACTCGCGCTTGCAGAAGATGAGAGCAAACTCCAAACCGATATCCTCAAAATCGGACACCACGGCAGCAAGACATCGACCTCCGATGAATTCCTCAAGGCGGTCATGCCGTCCGTATCTGTCATACAGGTCGGCAAAAACAATTACGGGCATCCGACACCCGAAGTCCTTGATAAACTTCGCGATGCAGGTATAATTACATACAGGAATGATACATGCGGTGCGATAATGATGGACGAAAAACCCGCGCAGAGGATTGCGGTCAAAACCGAGCAAACCTCATTCACATCAAAAGCACTTTTAGGAAAATATAGGAGATAACTTGTCATATAAACAACTCAACGCCGACCTGAAGTCGGGAGAAATAAACAGCCCAAAGCCTATACTGCTCTACGGCACCGAAGCCTACCTCGTGGATTTCTACGCGAATAAGCTGATAGAAACCTTTGGCGTTTCACCCGAAATGTCCTTCGATTTCGTGTCCCTGAGAGGAGATGAGACGGACGACCAAGCCATCATGGCCGCGATAGACACCTTCCCCATGATGTCCCCTCTGAAAGTTATCGTAGTTCACGATTACCAAGGCCTCACGGACTCGAACAAAGACGCCCCATTACTCACCTACATCGAGCAGATGCCGGACTATGCCAGACTGATTTTCGCTACGACCAAGGTGAAAAAGGACAAGATGACCGGCGAGACGCAGAGCGAGGTCAAGAAGAACACGGCTGCATACAAACGCCTCGCGAAATACGGGCGGGTGTACGAATTCGGAAAGCTGAGCGAAAAGGAATTGCAAAATTTCGTCGCCAAGCGGCTGAAAGAAACCGGCGTCGGCATCACGGCCGAACTCCTAGCCGCCTTCATAGGCGAAAGCGGCTACCTCGACAAGAGCTCCGAGAAAGACCTTCTCACGGTCATGAACGAGGCGTACAAACTCGGCACCTACGCGCATGATGCGGGAAGGAATCGCATCGTATCTCAAGACCTCACGGACTGCATGGGCATCACTCTCAGAAAAGACACCTTCCAAATGCTCGACTACATCAGCACGGGGCAGAAGGGGAAAGCCATCGAACTCCTCGAGCAAAGTTTCTCTATGGGGGAAAGTGCCTTCGGCGTCATAGCGCTTCTGACAGGCCAATTCGAGATAATGCTCGCCTACAAGGAAATGAGCGAAAAAGGTTATCCCATCGGCAAGATGACTTCAATTCTGAACCAAAAAAGCGACTGGCGGCTCAAAAAACTCGGGGGCTTCTCGGGGAACTGGACAAAAATACAGCTCATGGAAGCTCTCCACAAGCTGTACAATATCGAAAAGGAAATCAGGCTTGGCAACGTTTCGGAAAAACTGGGTCTAACCGTTCTTGTCTCTCAAATATAGACGATTGTCCGCACCAGAAAGATTGAAATACTCGAAAGCCTTCGCGGTATCCGGCTGCGCGGCAAAGTAATTTGTCAGCAGAGTCCAATTTCCGTACGCCGCCCCACCTACGCTAGCACCTGCAATAGGTTCTGTATTTTCATCGCCATCGCCGTCGTCGCCGCCGCTATCACCACCACCATCGTCGTCATCGCCATCATCGGGCGGAGTCGGTGGCTTCGGCTTAGGAGTCGGTTTCGGCTTTTTCTCGGGTTTCTTCACAGGCTTGACCGTCTCCTTCTTCTTGTTTGGATCAAAGGTCGTATCGAGCGTCTTCTCCGGATTGTAGGGATACAGAAGCGGATCGATATTGTGGAGGTTGCAGTAGTATTCCGGTGCCTTGTTCACTTCATCTGAACTGAATAGGTTGAGGCTGTTGAAGGTTCTGACCTCGTGTAGCTTGCACCAAGGCGTCGCTCTGTCTCCTGATTCCAGACAAATATCAACATCTTCATTTCCAAAGTTGAGCTTCTCGGGCACCGTGCCCTCAATGAAGTAATCCGTGATTCCTCCGACGCTCGCTGACACGACATTGCCCGGAGCCCCCGGAAAGTCTCCCTGCGGATCGCCCTCGCAGACCCTCGTCATCATCTTCTTGAACAGACTTGCCGAATTCGGAGTCGGTGCCATCGGAATATTGACGTCATTACCCATCCAAACACCGCATGAATACTTAGGCGTATTTCCTACGAAGTAGAGGTCAAATTCGTCGGAAGTCGTTCCCGTTTTGCCCGCTACAGGCACGCCAGGCACCTGCGCGGCACCGCCAATACCCTGCGAAACCGTAGTTCTGAGTATGTCATTCATGATGAACGCCGTCCCTGGATTCATCGCTTGGCTACTCTCCGTCGTGCCATCGAGCACAACATTGCCCATCTTGTCAGTTACACTCGTGTAGGTGATAGGTGTAACGTGAACACCCAAATTCGCAAACGTTCCGTAAGCCGACGTTATCTCCAGTGGCGTAACACCGTTGGTCATACCGCCGAGTGCCAAGGCCGCCGGATTCATATCGTTGTTGTCGCCCTCTTCAACGAGGGTCGTAATACCGAGTTTTTTCAGGAAATCAGCCGAATGTCTGACGCCCACGCTGACCTGCACCCTCACCGCATTGACGTTCATCGACTGCTCGACAGACTTTCTCAGCGTCGTAGGACCTCTGTAGCCTCCATACCAGTTCGTCGGCCAAACTTTGCCCTGATAAACGGTCTCCTCATCGACGATGATGGATGCGGCTGTCCAGTAAGTACCGGCGGTCGCTGCCTCGCCATCGCTGACGGGTTCCTTGTTGGCGCCCATTTCAATAGCGGGTCCATACGTCCCTATTGGTTTCATAGATGAACCAGGCTGTCTTGGATTGATGGCCCTGTTGTAATTCATTTCACCAGTAACGTTTCTGCCGCCCATCATGCCCTTGATTTGCCCCGTGTGATGGTCCAAGATGACCGAGGCCGACTGCGGCTGAATAGTGCTCTGCCTGAGTGTATAGTTTTCGGGGCCGAACGAAATGATATTGTTTTCGTCGATAGTCCACTTGATCGCGATATCCTTGTCGGTGAAATATGCTCTGCTGAGAATCATATTGCCCTCTTCGTCCATCGTCTTGTATTCCTTCGGCACATTGATAATGCCGCCGTTTGTCATATAGAGAACCCCATCAGGACGAGAAAAGTAACTTTTGAACTCAACATTCACGTCCTCGCCTGCCTTGCTCTCCGTGTGATAATACCCAATTCGGCTGTAGACGCTTCTATAAAAGATGATATCCCCGCTTTCGAGCACATCGTATTCATCATCAGAGAAGGTGAAAACGCCACCCTCCCCAAATATATTTGCAGAATCGAACAGCATCACCTTACCGGCATCATCGATGATATTACCCAAGCTATCGTATCTGATTGACCGTATCGCCGGAAAATTGTCTCCGATAGAATATTCGTCGGCCATGATGTTCTGAATTCTCGTGCTTAGCGTAGAGTGGATTTCAAGACCGCCGCTATATACCATCTGAAGAGCCTCTTCCTTGCTCTCAATCGCGGGATACTCCGCCATCAGCTTTGTGGCAACATTGTCTATCGCGTAGCTGACAAAGAACGCGGCGTTCGAATCGCCCTGAACCTCGGTGGGCTGAAGATGTTCTCTGAGGTTTTCAGCTACACCCGCGTCATATTCCGCCTTCGTGATGAGATCTTGCTCAAGCATATTCTTGAGAACCAGCTTCACCCTCGGCTCGATTGAATCGTTGTATAGATAGCAATACTGGCTGCCTCTGAGTAGTATTCTCGGGTCGCCCTCCGCGACCGTATCGAGTGCAACAGTCTCTATAGGAGCGTATTTGCCAGGATACTTTGGAAGCGATGCAAGTACGGCAGATTCAAGGAGATCCAAATCCTCGACGTTCTTATTGAAGTAGGAATGTGCCGCCGCCGAAATACCATAGCTATGGTTGCCGAGCGAAATCATGTTGAGGTATGCAGTAAGTATTTCCTTTTTTGAGAGATTTTTCTCAAGCTCGTAGGCATAATACGCCTCTTCTATCTTTCTTCCGATAGACCTCTCCGATTTTCTATCCGAGAGCCAGAGATTTCTCGCAAGCTGCTGAGTAATGGTGCTCGTTCCGCCGATCTGTCCGCCGCCAAATATCTTGTCCTTGACAGCGCCAACCATTCTCACGTAGTTGAAACCGTGATGTTTCCAAAACGTCTTATCCTCTATTGCAACAAAGGCATCGACCGTATGTTGCGGAATCTGATCATATGTAACGAGCGTTCTCTGCCCATCATCAAGGTAGATGTTCTTTACAACATTTCCTTCATCGTCATATATTGTGGACATGACCTTGAGGCGCTTCTCGATGTCATTCGTGTCATACTTCGGCGCATCCTGTATGATACCGTAAGCATAAATAGCGGCAACGACGACAGCAATTATACCCAACACGAGAATGACAAGAAGCGTCCACTTCGCTATCCTCTTTCCCCTGCTACTTTTCCTTTTGCCGTTCTTACCATTTTTGCCATTCTTGCCGCCGGATTTACCCTTTTTTGATTTAGTCATATTTTTTTCCTTTGACTTCTTCGCTCGGCCGGCTCGTCTCGATTGAACCCTATCTCTGGCAGTTTCCGAAGCGGTCTCTGAACTCAAGATCCCATCCACGGGAAAATCCCCATCCGTGACAGGTTCTTCATCAATAGCAACTGTGTCCGTTGGTTCCGGTCCCAGTTCCGGTTCAGGATCATTTCGCAAAAATTCCGCCTGAGACTTCCTATACTGTTCACTTAATTCATCAAATTTCTTTAATGCTTCGTCAAGGTTATCGCCATCGGGCTTAAACCCATTATCGTTATTATCTGTCAAAATTAAACCTCCATCCTCATAGAGCTTTGACTATTATACCAAAAACAATACAAATAGGCTAATCGTTTGGTATAGACCTGTGGCCGAGGCCAATGACGACCTCGTTCAGATGCAAAAGTCCAATGCTCATGAAGATGCAAACTGAAAGATGCTCCTCCTGCCGGCAGACGGCGATTTTGCCCCCGCCGTTCAGCCCGATAGCCTTTGTAGCGATTTGGGCCACGGCCTCCCTTGCGGCACCGGCTATCGCACCGTCCTGGACATGACATTCCTTAGTAATGCCAGCCTTTCTGGACGCCAGTATGGCGCGTTCTATGACGACGTGAATGGAGTTCACTATATCCCCGCCTATATCGACAGCAGCGCCCTTGATATTGCTACCTGCAAGCACTCCGATATACTTTTCCTCAGCGGCTCTGTTGGGCGTGATGGCAAGGCTGATAGCAGCCCGAGCTATATCTATACTATCTAACATCATTTCTCCTTAGGGGACAGGTCCGCTGTCCTACTTTTTGTCATTTATTTTCCAGAAAGCAGGACAGCGGACCTGTCCCCTCAATCGCCCTTAATTATAGCATAAAAAAAGGGGTCCAGTGATTACTGAACCCCCAAATTACATTGTCATTGCGGGCTTGACCCGCAATCCAGTCCTTATGCGTCCTTCGAACGGTCGAGTGTGGCTTCGTAAATGTCCTCAGCCTTATCCCACTCAGCGATGATCTCAGGAATGACCTTGTAGAGATCGCCAACGATACCGTAGTCAGCAACTTCGAATATGGGAGCTTCCGGATCCTTGTTGATAGCAACGATGATGTCAGAAGTCTGCATACCTGCGAGATGCTGGATAGCACCCGAGATACCGCATGCGAAGTAGATGATTGGCTTGACGGTTGTGCCCGTCTGACCGACCTGATGACTGTGATCGATCCAACCTGCATCGACAGCCGCTCTCGAAGAACCGACGACTCCGCCGACCTTGTCCGCAAACTGCTTGATGAGTTCAAATCCTGAAGGATCGCCGAGTCCTCTTCCGCCTGAGCAGATGATGTCTGCGTCTGTCAAAGAAACGAGTTCCTTTGCGCTCTTCACGATGTCAACAACTTCGATATGGATATCTGAAGCCGCGAGCTCTGGCTTGTAGATGACAGTTTCGCCTGTTGCACCCTCAGCTCTTTCGCGTCTCGTCATGACTCCAGGACGGACTGTAGCCATCTGAGGCCTTGTCTTCGGAGTGATGATGGTAGCCATAAGATTTCCGCCGAATGCCGGACGAGTCTGCTTGAGACCTCTGTTCGGATCGTTCGGATCGAGGTCTGAAGTATCCTGAGTCGTGTATTTGTCAGCATACGCGATATAGGAAGAGACCTTGATGTCGAGGCGAGTACAGTCAGCCGTGAGACCTGTTGCAAGTCTGGCAGCAACTCTAGGAGCGACGTCGCGTCCGATATGAGTAGCACCGAAGAGAACGATCTCAGGCTTCTTTTCGTTGATGACGTCCGTGAAGACCTTGGTGTAACCGTCCGTGGTGAAGTTCTTGAGGAGCGGATCTTCGATGATGATGACGCCATCTGCGCCATACTCGAAACTTTCCTTGGCAAGGTGATCCACCTTGTCTCCGATGAGAACCGCATAGACCTTTGTCTCGGCTGAGATTTCTCTTGCGAGTCTTCTACCTTCTCCGATGAGCTCGAGAGCTACATTCTGGAGTTTGCCCTGACGCTGTTCGGCATAAACCCAAACATTTTTGTAATCGTCGAGGTTGACAGTCTTCGGATCTTCCTTGACCACTTCCTTCACTTCTTCATAGATAGCTTCGAAAGGGCATGCAGCGATACACTGCTTGCACGATGTGCACTTTGTGTTGATGACAGCAAGTTTGTTTTCCAAGTCGATAGCTTCAAAAGGACAGGCCTTGATGCAAAGTCCGCAACCAACGCATTTGTCATTAATAATGTTAATAGCCATAATCTTGCCTCCCTTCTATATCACATGCTTGGTCTTCAGACCAACCAAGAGCTTGTCAACTTGTTCTTTTTCCGTGTCGCCTTCGAGCATTTCGCCCTTGCCCTTAGGAGCAGGAGTGAATGAACGGAAAACGTTTGTCGGAGATGCTTCAAGACCAACTTCGTGATCCACATCGACACCGAGGAATTCTGCGTTGAAAGTAGGAATGTCCTTCTTCACTGCGTCAAATATTCCGCTGATTGACATGTAACGAGGTGTGTTGAGTTCCTTGATTGCTGTGAGCATGCAAGGAGTCTTGATCTTGATGAGCTCATAACCGTCTTCGAGAGCCCTCTTGACAGTAATGTCTGTCTTGTTGTCAGCAATCTCAAATTCCTGAACGTAAGTAACCTGTGGAATTCCAAGCTTTTCGGCAAGCTGCGGACCAACCTGTGCGGTATCTCCGTCTATAGCCTGTCTGCCGGCGAAGAGAATGTCGAAATCTCCGACCTTCTTGATTGCTGCGCCGATTGCATTTGATGTTGCCCATGTGTCCGAACCGCCGAGTGCACGGTCTGACGCAAGAACGCCTTCGTCAGCACCCATCGCGAGACATTCGATAAGCATATCTTTTGCCTGCGGGGGTCCCATTGTGACGACCGTGATATGTGTATCCGGCCACTTGTCTTTGATTTTCAAGGCCTCTTCGAGAGCGTTTGCATCGTCATGGTTGAGGATGCTCGGAACGCCTTCTCTGATGAGGGTCTTCTTGATCGGATCGATTTTGATTTCATTCGTATCCGGAACTTGCTTTGCGCAAACGATAATCTTTAATGCCATTTTTCATTCCCTCCTTATTTACCAAACACGGCGCCGGAAATAACGAGTTTCTGAGCTTCGGTCGTGCCTTCGTAGATCTCAGTGATCTTGGCATCTCTCATCATGCGCTCAACCGGATAATCTCTTGTATATCCGTAACCGCCGTGGAACTGAACGGCCTTTGTCGTTACTTCCATAGCTGTTTCTGATGCGAAATATTTTGCCATTGCAGACTGCTTACCATACGGGAGGTGAGCGTCCTTCAGTGAAGCTGCTTGATAAAGAAGAAGTCTTGAGGCTTCAATCTTCGTTGCGAGAGCAGCCATTTCAAATCTGAGAGCGTCCATATCGGCCAATCTCTTTCCGAACTGCTTTCTCGCCTTCATGTAATCGACCGTAACGTCAAATGCGCCCTGTGCGATACCGAGAGCCTGAACGCCGATTCCGATACGACCGCCGTCAAGAGTTGACATAGCAACCTTGAATCCGTCGCCGAGGCCGCCGAGGAGATTTTCCTTCGGAACCTTCATGTTCTGGAATACGAGCTCTGCTGTCGATGATGCGCAGATTCCCATCTTGTCTTCGATTTTTCCAACTGAGAAACCTTCAAAATCCTTTTCAACAATGAAAGCACTGATGCCCTTGTTGCCTTTGGTCTTGTCGGTAACGGCTATGACTACGAATGTCTCTGCATATCCGCCGTTTGTGATGAATATCTTTGAGCCGTTGATGAGCCAATGATCGCCCTTATCTTCCGCTCTGGTCTGCTGGCCCTTCGAGTCCGTTCCAGCGTTGGGTTCTGTGAGTCCGAATGCACCAAGCTTTCTGCCTGAGAGCAAATCCGGCAGATATTTCTGCTTCTGCTCTTCTGTGCCCCATCCGAAGATAGGCCAACAACAGAGTGATGTGTGAGCTGAGACGATGACGCCTGTCGAACCGCACTGTCTCGAAAGCTCTTCTACAGTGATTGCATAAGAGAGATTGTCTCCGCCTGCACCACCATACTCTTTAGGAAACGGAATGCCGAAGAAGCCGAGTTCGGCCATCTTTTTGACATTTTCTTCGGGGAATCTGTGCTCTTTGTCAATGTCGGCGGCGATTGGCTCTACCTCATTGGTTGCAAATTCCCTGACCATTTTCCTGACAAATTCTTGTTCCTTTGTCAACTGAAAATTCATTATATTCCTCCTTCAGGTCAATAAAAGTTACTATCATGCTATTTTAACCACAACAGGCCTTCGCTTGCAAGCGATTTTTGCCCATATGGAAATAGTCAGACTATTCAAAAACTCACTCCGGCTTTGCGATTTGAATGACCTCGCCTGCCATAATTTCTTTGATAATTTCTTCGTAATTCTCTATCTGTGCTTCCGAGCGCAGGATATTTTCAAGATGCGGGCGTGTCCGCGGGTGCTTCGGCAGGAATACCGTGCAGCAATCCTCGTAGGGCTGGATAGAAGTTTCGTAGGTCCCAATTTCCTGTGCCTTATCCATGATATCCACCTTGTCCATTGCAATCAGAGGCCTCATTACCGGAAAGGTCGTTGCATCATCCGTTACGACCAAAGCCTCTGCGGTCTGACTCGCGACCTGTCCGAGATTTTCGCCGGTAATAAGGACGTTTGCCGAAACCTGTTCGCCTACAATCGTCGCGATTTTCATCATAGCCCTCCTGACCAAAAGCGTCATCTCGTCTTCGGGACAATTTGCAGCAATCGCCTCCTGCATGGGCAGAAGATTGAAGATATGCACGTTGATTTTGCCCACGTAACTAGCCACGATACCGGCGAGTTCCATGACCTTTTCCTCCGCACGCTTGCTGGTATATGGATAGGAATGGAAGTGAACCGCCTCTATGAGCATACCGCGTTTTGCCATCATCCACGAGGCGACGGGACTATCGATACCGCCCGAGAGCAAAACGAGCCCTTTTCCGTTCGTGCCGAGCGGCAAGCCGCCGAAGCCTTCAAGGCTGTTGTCGTAGATGAGCACAGCATTCATTCTGAGGTGTATGTAGAGCTTCACATCGGGATTGACAACATCTACCCGAACCCGCTCGCCCAAGGCCTCGAGCACAAAGCCGCCGACATCGGCACTCATCTCAGGAGAAGTAACCGGATAGCTCTTATCCGACCGCTTCCCCGCAATCTTAAAACTCGTCATTGCGGGCCCCGACCCGCAATCCATCCCCCGCCCCTCAACAATCCGCCTAATCCAAAGCACGGCCGCCTCACGAATATCGTCCATCTCGCGAGAACAAAGCTCCCAAGCATAGCTGACGGTAGCGACCCCGAATATCTTGAGTATACGTTTGGCCAAAGTCTCCCGAAGCTCCGGAGCATAGCCCCTCACGATGACGAGTCCATCAGACCGCTCAGCCTTGAAATCGGGAGCCCCCGTCGCCCCGATTTTCTCCGCCTCAGAATTTATCCTGCGAAGAAGTGCCTTCTCAAAATATGGCTTATTGATACCCTTGAGGGCAACCTCGCCATGCCGAACAATCAATATATCATTAATAATCATCAAAACTTCCTTATGGATACCGGCTCGGAGGCCGGTATGACACACTAATCATCTTTACCCTGTCATTACCCTGTCATTGCGGGCTCCGACCCGCAATCCAGCCCTTATTTCCGGCCCACATTCCGAAAGCGTGCAACCGCAAACGCGAGCTTCTCCGCCACAAAATCCATCTCGTCCACCGTGTTGAACCGGCTGAAACTGAACCGTATAGCTCCCTCGGCCTCAGCCTGCGTCAACCCAATAGCCCCAAGCGTACCACCTCTTGCGCTCTTACTGAGATTTGCACAAGCCGATCCTGTGGACGCATAAATCCCGCTTCTCTCAAGCTCATGAACGATGACTTCCCCGCGAGTATCCAGAAAACTGACATTCAGCACGTAAGGCGAGCAGTGCCCAGGCTTCCCCGTAGTCGAGTGTTCAAGAGGACTGTTGATCTGCACCTCCGGTATCTCCGAAAGAATTCGGTCGAGCAACCTCTTTCTCGCAGTAGCAGCGGCGGCGGCATGAGCCACAATATCGGAAATAGCCGTCCTCGTCGCAAGCCCGAAGCCCACGATTCCCGGAACATTTTCCGTTCCCGAGCGTTTCCCGCCCTCCTGTCCGCCACCGAAAATCATCGGCTGAACCTTTCGGAAATTCCTAGCATAAAGTGCCCCGATTCCCTTAGGCCCGTGCAGTTTGTGCGCACTCATAGAGACAAAATCGACGCGCCTGAAATCTCCGTTCGTTACATCTATCTGAAACTTGCCGAAGGACTGAACCGCATCCACGTGAATAGGAATGGCAATCCCCCTCGCGTTCATATATTTCGAAACGATCCGAGTCAATTCCTCAATAGGCTGAATGGTCCCTATTTCGTTGTTGACGTGCATCACCGATATGAGTCCTATATTGTCGCCGAGAAGCTTTTCGAAAGCCGCCAAATCTATCATGCCAAGAGCGTTTTTCCCCTTCGGCAAGACAGGTATCTCGGTAAGCTCAACACCCTTTGACGCAAGAAAAGCCGCGGGCTCCTTGACCGCCGGATGTTCGACGGAGGAGATAAGCAGCTTTTGCCCGTTTTCCGGTGTCGGATTTCGAAATGAGGTCAGCAATGCGAGATTGTCAGCCTCGGTCCCACTTCCGGTGAATATGATATTCGGTTGCTTTGTATTCAGGGAAAACGCAATCTGCTGTCTCCCCTGCTTCATTATTCTTTCGGCCTCCTGCCCCGCAGTGTGGAGCGCGGAAGGATTTGCATAGGTCTCGGTCATCGCAAGATAGACCGCCTTCGCCACTTCGGGAATCACCCTCGTCGTCGCACCATTGTCGAGGTAAATCTTCACCTTGGAAGATACCTATTTCGCGTAATCGACAGCTCTGGTTTCTCTGAGCACATTGACCTTAATCTGACCAGGGTACTCCATCTCGCTCTCGATTTTCTTGCTGATGTCTCTGGCGAGAAAGACGATATCCTTGTCATCAACCTCGTCGGGCTTCGCTATGATACGGATTTCTCTGCCCGCCTGTATCGCGTATGAATGGTCAACACCCTTGGTAGTATTTGCGATTTCTTCAAGTTTCTGGAGCCTCTTGATGTAGGTCTCAAGAGTTTCCATCCTTGCGCCAGGTCTCGCGGCAGATAAGGCATCAGCGGCAGTGATAAGCACAGCCTCAAGGTTCTTCGCCTCATAATCCCCGTGATGGGACGCCATAGAATCTATTACCGTCTGGCTCTCCTTGTATTTCTGGAGAAGCTCAATACCGAGATCGACGTGCGTACCCTCGCGTTCATGATCGACAGCCTTGCCTATATCGTGGAGAAGTCCCGCCCTCTTCGCGAGCTTCGGATCAAGCCCGAGTTCGCTCGCCATAAGTCCAGCAAGAAGTGAAACTTCAATGGAATGTTTGAGTACATTTTGCCCATAGCTCGTCCTGAACTTGAGCCTTCCGAGCAGCTTGATGAGCTCAGGATGCAGGTTGTGGACGCCCGTGTCAAACGACGCCTGTTCGCCCGCTTCCTTCATCACATTGTTGACTTCCTTCTCCGCCTTGTTGACCATCTCCTCGATACGCGACGGGTGAATACGTCCGTCCACGATGAGTTTCTCAAGACTGAGCCTAGCAACTTCCCTCTTCACAGGGTCAAATCCCGAAAGCACGACGGCCTCAGGCGTATCGTCAATGATGAGGTCAATGCCCGTCATAGCCTCGATAGCTCTGATATTTCGACCCTCACGGCCTATGATGCGGCCCTTCATTTCATCGTTTGGAAGCGGCACGACGGAGACGGTGATTTCGGCAACATGGTCCGCGGCACATCTCTGCACGGCACCAGTAATGATTTCCTTCGCCTTCTTATCGCCGTTCTCTCTGGCCTCCTGCTCTATTTCCTTGATGAGCACGGCAGCCTCGGTCCTGATTTCCTTCTCGATATTTTGAAGAAGAATCTGCTTGGCCTCCTCCTTCGTGTAACCGGAAATTTTCTCGAGCTCGTCGTTCTGGCGGCTGATACTCTTATCGAGCTCAGCCTCCTTGTTCAGAATACTTTGCTCCTTCTGAGCAATACTCCGTTCCTTCTCCTCGATATTTTCGGTCTTCTTGTCTATAGACTCCTCTTTTTGTATGAGTCTTCTTTCGGATTTTGAAATTTCGAGCCTACGCTGCTTGATTTCTTCGTCCGTTTCCTTTTTGATTCTGTGGGCCTCTTCCTTCGCCTCTAGAACCTGCTCTTTCCTTGCGGATTCGGCATGCTTTTCAGCATCCAGTAATAAGTTCTTCGCTTTTTGCTCTGCATTTCCTATGGTCTTTTCGCCTATTGCTTTGCGAATGATATAGCCGAACAAGAGCCCAATTGCCAATCCTGCGATTGCAATCAGCACAATAAAAATTGGATTTATGATAAACACCTCCTAAGTGATACATTCATAATCGTGAAACCGCCGATATTCAGCAATTTCAAATATATCGAATAACATCTAATTAACATTATATGTGGTTGCCACAATAATACTCATACATTATAATGTGTGATGTTGGCTAATGTCAATCAAACGGTACCGAAATGTGAGGCTTCATGAGTGCAATTCTCGAAATTTTCAGACGTATAGACAAAATCCTGATACTGCTGCCACTGGCATTTGCCATCATCAGTATCGGCATGATTTCGAGTATCACCGCTACAGCAGCTGACCCCATCGGCAAGCAGGTCATCACACAAACGGTCGCCTACGCCCTCGGCTTCGGCCTCCTAGTAGCCGTTGTGGCCTTTGATTACAAGAGATTACTGCCATTCAAATGGGTCCTATACGGCATGGCCATTCTCATACAACTCACGGTGTACATACCAGGCCTCGGAGTCGAAATGTACGGCTCAAGAGCGTGGATCGACATCTTCGGAATTACTACCGTACAGCCCTCCGAAATAGTCAAAGTCTTCTATATACTGTGCCTCGCAATCTACTTGACGGAAAAGAAAAAGGACCTCGCGACCTTCAAAGGCTTCCTACTCTGCTTCGCCTACGCCCTGCCAATCATCGGCATCGTCGCGGTTGAAGACATGGGCGCCGGCATAGTGATGATGTTCATATTCGTCGGAATGGTATTCGCCGCAGGCATGAGCGCCGGCCTATTTCTCAGGCTCGCCGCCCTCTTCATCATCAGCGTTCCCGTCCTCTACAGATTCATGGCACCCCACCAAAAGGAGCGTTTTTCAGCCTTCCTGCACCCCGAAAACCTCTCGATCGACGCCACGTATCAGGTCTTCCAATCAAAGGTAGCGATAGGAAGCGGCGGCTTCTTCGGCAAAGGCTTCAGAGACGGAGTTATCAAGCAATCTGGCCTCATTCCCGTGCAGGAATCCGACTTCATCTTCCCGATCATCTGCGAGGAATTCGGCATGCTCGGCGGCGTCATCGTCATCGCCCTCTACGCGCTCCTCATACTGCGCATCTGGCGAACGGTTGCAAGATCGACCGAAATCTTCGGAGCCCTCATCTGCGTGGGCTTCATGTGCCTCTTCGGCTTCCAACTTTTCGAAAACATAGGCATGACCATGGGAGTAATGCCGGTTACGGGCATCACCCTCCCCTTCCTCTCGGCAGGCGGCTCCTCCATCCTAGCCAACATGCTCGGCCTCGGCCTAGTCATAGGAGTAGGAATGAGAGACACCAGCAAACAAGTCCGCTACCTATAACAACAACGCCCACTCAAGTCCGCAAGATAATGTGATAAAAATCACGAAATAATGCATTTTTTCGTGATTTTTATCACACTTTCATGGAATTTCCTCTTTTGTGTCGGTTTACACCAATACAAATCCGGAGCTTATCAGGATTTCGTACCATTCCGTGTGGGTGATGTTGACATCGCCTGCTTCTAGGTATTCCTTTAGACGCCACGCCTTTGTTGTGCCGGCTACCACCTGCATTTTCGCGGGGTGTCTCAGTATCCACGCCACCGCTATGGCCGTCTTGCTCACGCCGTATTTCGCACCTATCTCTTCCAATTTCGCATTGAGCTCGGGGAAGGACGGGCTGTCTATGAAAGTCCCATTGTCAATATGGAATCTGATCGGCGACCAAGCCTGAACAGTGATGTCATGAAGCCTGCAATAATCGAGCACCCCACCGTCCCTGACAATGGCATCGTCATCAAGAACGTTGACATGCAGGCCGTTTCTGACCATCGGAGAGTGGACGACGCTGAGTTGCATCTGATTTGTCACGATGGGAAACGGCAGATCCTTTTTCAAAAGCTCAATCTGGTTTGAGCTGAAATTCGATACGCCAAAATGCTTCACCTTGCCTTTTCCATGAAGGATTGAAAACGCCTCGGCGACCTGCTCGGGCTCGATCAAGGCGTCCGGCCTATGAAGCAGCAACACGTCTAGATAGTCCGTCTTCAGCCTCTGAAGCGAGCCGTCCACAGCCTCAAGTATATGCTCCTTCGAAAAATCATAACTGATATCGGGCCGTATGCCGCATTTCGATTGAAGTATGATGTTCTCGCGCTTGTCGTCGCCTTTGCCAAAGGCCTCAGCAAAGAGCGATTCACTCTTTCCCGCCCCGTAGACATCTGCGTGGTCGAAGAAATTGACCCCCGCCTCAAGCGAAACGTCAATGAGCTCGCGAGCTTCCGAGACGGGGAGCTCCGACGCCCTGAAAAAACCTGTGATGATGCGTGGAACCTTGAGTCCCGTCTTTCCGAGTTCTGTATACTGCATGTTTCCCTCCTTATCTCAGAATGTAATACGTCTTATTTTCCATGTCATCAATTATAGCAGATTTGTGCTGCCATTTTAGAGAAAAAGGCACGGTCTCATTTCGAAACCGTGCCTTTCTTCTGTCATTCTACTATCGTGTTGGCCGTAGGGCCAGTTATCCTTAGATCAAACTACCGTCAATCTTCGGCAAAACCTTCTTTGCAGCGATGACATTCACCGCGAGGGCCACCACAAATTCAGGGGAAACAACATCTACAAGAGCCATGCCCTGTGTCAAATCCTGAGTAGTGAAGAACAGGACAACCGAAGCAATCGCCATTGCGATAGTGATTGCGAACAGTCCATATCTCGGATTGGCATTGGAGTCCTCGCCCATCTCATAGACATACTTTCTGCGTCTTGCCACAGCTATCGTCGTGTAGATGGCAAAGACCAATGCGGCAAGCATGAATAGCATGTTCGCGAGCGACCAAGAGTCAACTCCAAAAGGTGCAACGAGCGGAATCTCATTACCGCCGATACCGAATGTCGGTATGCCCTGTTCTGCAGCCGCCGCAGCTATCGTAGCCTGTGCCGTCGCAGGTGTAGCAGGAGCAGGAGTCCGAGTAACCTTGGTGTTTGTAGTAGCAGGTTTTGGTGTATCTGCCTTAGGCTCCTTGGGCTCGTCCACAACGGTGTCATCGTCGTCATTATTGCCATTTTCATCATCATTGCCGTCGTTCTGTCCGCCGGTGCCATCACCGCCGCCATTACCGCCACCGTTGTCAACCAGAGTCCAGCTACCGGTGAAAGAAACATCGCTGTCAGGCATAGTGAAGCTCGCACCAGAAACGCCATCTGCAGTCCAACCCGAGAACGTATAGCCATCAAACGTCAGAGCCTGCGCCACATTCACAGTCTGTCCATAAGCCACATCAGAAGCCGCAGGTGCAGAAGGTGCACCCTCAGGCACAGTGCCAGTTACGCTGTAACTCACCACATTATGGTTGATACCATAGTAGAGTTTGAGCACGAGCGAACCGTCGCCAGCCACATTGCCACTTGCCACAGCAGAGCTGTGCGCGCTGTTCAGCGTATAGTGATCGTAGGTCTTCGCCGTAGCATTGGCTGTAGTATCCGTCTTCGCCGTATGATTCGATGTCTCCTTGAGCGAAGCACTTCCTAAAGCATCAACATGATAATGCTCCACCTTGTAAGCCGTGTTGCCGTTGGCGTTCCAAACCGCATAAAGGGGGATATCGCTATCGGCTGCAAGTTTGTAACTAGCCTTATCAGCATAAGCCACGCTACCGTCCTTGCTAGTTGCCCAACCTGCGAAACTATAGCCTGCCTTGGTGAACGCGTTAGCACTCAGTGCCTTGGTCTCATCGAAGTAGATATTAAGAGGAGACATTGCACCTGTTCCGCTACCTGCATTAAAGTTAATGTTATGCAAATTGGCTGTCCACTTAGCATAAAGTGTTAGAGTAGCGTTACCTGTTCCTGTTCCATCTGTTACTCCATGACCTACATCAAGAGTGGTTGTTCCAAACTCAAACTCATTTGTAAGGTTGCTATCGTAGAACCAACCTGCAAAGGTGTAACCGGTCTTTGATGGCTGTATTGTCGGTGCTGCATTTAGCGTACCATCATAGACACCTTCGAGAAGTTCACCATCGAGGTTTGCTCCGCCATTGGTCACATAATTCACAGCTACGCTTCGTGCTGTCCAAGTTGGAGTCAGTTCGATGTTTCCGTAACTACCCTTCGTGATTGTAAGAGATACCTCTGGAATAGCATTTGTCAGATCTGTTCCATCATTTTCAAAACCGCCTGATACTGTCCAGCCTGCAAACATGTAGCCTACTTTACTTGGTGCAGCAATAGTGATGTCGGAATCCATACCTGTGGAATACTCCGTCGGATTTCCATTGCCATTGGTTTCTCCTGCACCTAGATTGTATGTGATAGCATTTTCATCGTATGTGTATGCAGCTCTAAGTGTGAACTGCGTTGCATTGCTATCTGTATCTCCTTGTACCTGCAATACCTTATCAAGGGTATTTGAGAAATCCCAGAGCGTCCATGAACTACTGTCCGAAGCTGATACATCAGATGCCTTGTAATACCAACCATTGAATGTCTGTCCATTCTTGACGGGAGGAATAGGTGCCGTTATCACATCGGCCGCTGTTACTGTAAATGCAGGATTAAGACTTGCATCTGCTGCATATACATTCTGTGAGGCAATAGTGGCCGTAGCTGCTGTCGCGGTGTAATCCGTGTTACCAACGGTATCAAATACGATAGCTGAAGGTGCTACTACATTTACAGTTACGTCTCTTGTTACTGACTTCGCCGGAGAAGCAACTGCTGCTGTGTACCTTACAGTATATGTTCCTGCTGTGCTAAAGTCAGAGCCGCCTGCTGTGATAGCTTTGCTCGGAGTAATAGATGTTGGTGTTGCATCTTCGCCTATGGTATCACTTGCCTTTGCGTAAGTTGCTGTAACAGTGTCAGCGTCAGCGACGGCTGCATCTATTGCAGTATCGCCGAGGCTTAGTCTATATGTCTGGTTTGCCGCCGTGATTTCGGGCACGCCGTTCACCTTGACTTTCAGCACTGCCGTCTTCTCGTTTCCATAGATATCCGTTACAGTGTAACTCACGCCGTATGTGCCAGGCGTGCTGTATTTGCCATCGGACACAGATGGTGTACCACTCACAGTCGTATTTGACAAGGATGGAGTAATTGGCTGGTCGTTATCGTCCGCCACGCTTGTTATTTCTGTCCGCCAGTCTGTAGGAGCAGTATCGCCAACGTATACATCATATGTAGATGGCAGCGTGACGGTCGGAGCTGTAGCCGTATTGACCGTAATCTCAATGGTATCTGATTTTGTATTTCCATAAATATCTTTAATCGTCAACCTTACTGTTACTGTATTTTTTGTAGGCCTGTTAAATGTTTTCTTAACGCCTGTGATATTAACTGTCCTCGTTGCCTCATTTGTAAGCGTTACATATTGGCTATCTGAACTATCTGCAAGTTCCCATGTGTAAGCTGCCGCTGTATCTTTAATGCTATCAAAGAAACTTGGTGAAATATCTTTTATCACCTCTGGGTCTTCTGTTGATATATCCGCACTTACATTGATGTTCGCGTCAACTTTAACGGTCTGACTTTCTTTTGCTGTAGCAAAGTCAAGTTTCAAATCAACAGGTGGATTGTAAGCGAGGAATCCGCAACCGATAGTTTTTGCTACTGGTTTTGTTGCATCAATTTCGGTCGCCCAACCACGGTAACTACCGTCAGCATTTTTCGATGTTTCTACAGGGCTTACCATAGCATCGCTATTGGTGGTTTCATTGCCGACAGTCTTATTGATAAAGGTGTACTCATAATCCGCACCTTCTTTTTCTACAAAACGTACAGCGTATGTTCCATAGCCGAGACCGCTGGTGTGGTCGAACAAATAAGTACCATCTGTATCGGTTGTTGTTGTAATCTGATTACCCGAAGTGCCGCCGGGGCCATCAAGCACAGGCTCGTAGATACCGCTATCTTTATTAAGCATATACAGTTCTACTTCATGGCCACTGACAACATAATCATCAGCTTCCTTGTAAAGTCCGTCAGCGTTCTTATCAACAAACACTGTTCCGCCGATTTCAGCTATGACGAGTTCTGCGCCTGCTTTCGTGCCAACACGTTGACCTTTATAAATAGGGAGGTTGTCTACATCAAATATTGGATTCCATACATTACGCTTACCAACTTTGTCGCCCGATGTTGCAGATGCAAAATTCTCATCTACATTGAGCGGAATCTTGAACTCGGCGTTGGTTGCAGGCGCAACAACGCCCGTTGCGGTGATTTTGACCATATTGATATCCGCCCAATCGCTCGAATCTGGGCTCGTCATATATGTTGCGCCGATTCTGAAATTATCGGCGTTCGCGTTCTTTGAGTAGCTCACCTCAAACCCTGATTGCGCCGCAACAAGAGCAGTGAGCTTCATGTCCCACTTGAATGGCTCGCTTTGGAAGGCAGAACCAAAATTTTCGCCTGTTTTAGGAATAGGCACATATGCCGTATATTCCGCCGCAGGTTCGGTTGTGTTGTTATTGATTTTGAATGTATAATCAGCATTTGTTCCCGGGGTAAAGAATGCTACAGTGTCATTGTTGCCCTCAACGTATGCAGCTTTGGGAGGTTGCCCCTGTAAGGATAGATACGTTTGAACCAGCACATTAATATTTGCTGTAACAGAGAAGGGCTTGGCTGCAAAAGAGAATAGTAATTCTGCCTTATTCTCATCTCCGTCAAGGTCATATACATCCTCAATGCCATATACATTATTTGCCGCGTTTACAGGACTATATCCGTCTTTGCCCCATGCAAATAGTTCTCTGCCAGTAAACTCTCCACTGAAAGTTACATCGGTATCAAGCGTATATCTTATTTCTAGGCTTTGATTGCTTGCCTCCTCGCCGAAATAATAGCCCACAACTTTATCGATCGTTTTTATTGTGTAAAGTTTATCGCCCTCTGGGGTTTCGCGAACAGGAGCCATCGTCCAATTATTAAATTTGCTACCTGATTCATCCTTGATGATGATACTGTCTATATTCAAATTCGTGCCTTTGGGTGCTCGGATATACAATTCGGGATTCTTCATCGTCATAGTCTTAGCACTTCTTCCGTTGAGATACCAAAATGGCTGAATACTAGTCACCCTGACATCGAAAGAACTTCCGGCAACTACTGAACCCGCAGCTATCCCTTGATCATTGTAATAGTAAAGATACGCGTTGCTACCTGTGGTTTTATTCGAATCAGCACTGGAATCCGTAACGCTTATTGATGCAGATTTAGCATTTGCTTTCTTTCCCTCCTCGTAGGCGGTCAAGCTCATTGTTGCACTTGTAGTGCCCTCTTTCAATTTGCCGTACGAGGCGGGTCCATGAGAACCGTTCACCTTTTCGACAATGTCACCAAGACCCCAATAGGTTCCTACAGCAGTAGAATTTTCGAAATCGCCAACATTTGCTCTGATGTATGTGAAATACTCATCCTCGTCTAAATTCGCTTTTTCTTTTGTGAGTATTTTCACATTGGTGTCATATATAAGTTCGCTAATGTCAAATTCTGTCCACTCGCTATTTTCGTTTGTTTTATACTCAACCTTTGAAATACCATTTACGCATTTCTTGTCATACGGAATGTAGACTTTTGTTGCGCACCAATTACTTCCAAAATCAAACTCCAAAATCTGATTTTTCAAAACCTTACCAGTACTATTTTCCACACGGAAAAATCCACCACTGGAATATGCGTTTGCTACACTTGCATCCATATATGTAGTTAATGGAGCACCAGATATAGTACTAACAGCTAAACTACTATTTGTGGCATCCGGAGTCTTTATCACAACAGTTTGCTTATATGTAGAGGTTATCGTTTCTTTTGTTCCATCCCAATATTCTACCTCGACATAACTATAATCTTTGGCATACAGAGTTTCTCCAGCTTCGATTCCTACCGGTAGCGTAAACGTAAAGCTATCTCGGATTCTTGAATTCCACGCACTTCTTGTAATGATTATCCTTGAATTACTTGTGTCGTTTTCAATGGTTCCTCCAGCATTCACGCTCGCCTCACTCAACCCTTTGAATATAGTACCCTCAGGATAGTAAAGATAATGCTTTGCCGATTTCACGTATCGACTTGTTGTACCATATTTATCATCAATACCCTCGGTATTATTATTTACCAAATCGATATACATTTCAGGCGTAACGCCTGTGGACAATACGCCGGTGTCGCTTTCCTCAAGTTCAAGCGTTCCGGTGTTTAAATTGTAAAAGTTGCCAGTTCCAATTGGATCTCCCACGACCTCTATATATTGTGTAACACTACCAATACTGCTACTTTCCATAAACGCTTCAGCCTTAATAGGATTAGGCAATGTCATGGGCTTGTAATAACGTCTGGCGTCAACTCTTACCTGAACGCTTATTGTGAGTACATTGGCTGTTGGCGCAATCTCTACTTCCAAGGTTCCATATGTTGATCCCAGAATTGATCCACCTAAAGCAGCAGTTTCATATTTGGGGAGTATCATTTTTGTAATATCATCCAATTGTGGTGAGCCGCTTGGATATGGGACAAGTATAGCGCTATCAACTGCATTTACTCCCGCTGTTGCATCGCCGTCTAGCCAATGCTGGTTCAATGTTCCAGCCGTGCTTATCTGTGTGATGCTAAAACCTTCTGGAATAGTCAACTTTATTCTCTTGCCTGATGAAGTCATATCACCAAATGTTGCCGTAACACTTACCATCTTTTTTGCACCGTTTTCCCAATCGGTGCCATCGTCATAGTTTGTTACATTAAGGGCTATATCACCATTGGTTTCAGTGCTAAGAGACCCAATGGAAAAAGCTCGCTCGCCCGGAATGACGGAATCAGGGGCAGGAGAACCAACCTTTTCAGAAAAAGGTATGTATGCGTCCTTATTCTCATGTATTGGATTGTCTACAGATTCCGGCTCGTGGGCCGGAATGACAGAATTATCACCGTCATTTTCGTCGTCATTTTCATTGTCATTGCGGGCCTGACCCGCAATCCAGCCCTCATCATCGTCTGGATTTGTGTTATCGGGGTTGTCAGAATTTGCCTGAGTTGCTAAATCCCCCCCCCATAAAGGGCGTCCGTGCCAGCAAATGCAAGGCTCGGAACCATCGTCATGAGCATTACAAGTGTCAGAAGTATAGCTATACCTTTCTTCCCGCTCATAAGGCGCCCTCTCAAATTACTCGTAGATTTCATCTTCTCTTTCAATTTCTTTACCCCCTGAATTTCTATCGCCATCGCTATGGCCAATACTATTACTATTACTACAACTATTAAAACAACCTGAGCTATAACTTTATCTTCAAACACGGTCACCCGTGCTTTACTACCATTACTATATATATACCCAAACTTTTGAGTTTGAAACATAGATTTGAAGAAATTCTTGTAAATTTCTCGTGAAGTTTCCCCAAAACAACCAAACTGACAATGTTCGGTCAATAATATAGACAGCAATTTTCGGGTTTTACTGTAAAGAAAAATGAAAAAAGTCATAAGATTTTCACCACGGAAAACCGGCAAACAACAAAAAAGCCGACCACCGAAA
>JAISKC010000060.1 GCA_031261345.1 Eubacteriales Family XIII. Incertae Sedis bacterium
GAGCAGGAACTCGTTGCCAACATCGCCAAAACGCTCTTGGAACTTGGCACAGGCTTTGCGTTCCTTGGGAACCAGTACCATCTGGAAATCAGCGATAAGGATTACTACATCGATCTACTGTTCTGGAACACGAGGTTGCGCTGCTATGTAGTCATTGAGCTTAAGAACACTGACTTCAAGCCTGAATATGCAGGCAAATTAAATTTCTACCTCTCGGCTGTCGATGACATTCTCAAACACGATGATGACAATCCTTCCATCGGCATCCTGCTTTGCAAGGAAAGGGATCGCCTGACTGCCGAATATGCGCTTAAGGACATTAATAAACCCATCGGCGTGAGCGAATACAAGCTATCCGACTTCGTGCCTGAAGAGTTAGCGGACACCCTGCCATCAGCCGAAGACATCGAAAAACGAATAAAGGTTAAGTATTCGATTGATGATGCCAGTGGCGTTGATGGGGCTGACAGTAGCAAAGAGTAGACGTCTGCGGGAGGTGATAGTGGCATATGCCAAATATCAGGCCAATTCGAGAAAATGAGTATGAGGCTCTTGAGGACTTCCTTTATCACGCTATCTTTGTGCCACAAGGGCACGAGGTTCTTTCGCGTGATACGATTTTCATTCCTGAAATATTTGTATATATTGATAACTTTGGGAAACCAGATGATGTTTGCTTTGTAGCTGAGGAAGATGGTGATCTCATAGGTGCGGCATGGTCACGAATCCTTAGCTTGGCGGGCAAAAAGGGCTACGGCAATATTGATGAAAAGACACCCGAGCTTGCAGTATCCGTCTTGCCTGAATACAGGGGAAATGGTATCGGGACGAGATTGATTGGCTCACTGATACGTGCTTTGAGGGAAAATGGATATTCACGTCTATCGCTGTCGGTGCAGAAAGAAAATCCGGCCACCCGATTGTATTTACGCTTGGGATTTCAAATTGCCAGCGAAAACACCGAAGATTACATTATGGTATTGGACTTTACTCGGTCTGTATCTTTGCGTGCTTGTGGGAATATCCGAAGTAAATTATGAAGCCCACCAACAGCCACACTGCGAACCGTATCCACGTGATGTTTGTGAGATTTAGCATCAGCACGAAGCACAGAATGGCGGACACAATCGGGAGCACGGGGAAGAATGGCACCTTGAAGGTTTTGGACTGGTCGATATTGTGCTCTTTTGCATTCTTCCTGATGAATATCACGCCGATGCTGACCAACACAAACGCACTCAGCGTCCCGATATTTATCATATCCGCGAGCTCGTCGACGGACGTAAAGGTTGCGACCAATGCGGCGACTATTCCTATTACGACTGTGATGCCGACGGGTGTCATTCGTTTCTCGGAGGTCTTGGACCATTTTTCGGGGAACAGGCCGTCCCTGCTCATCGCGAAGATGATTCGCGAAACGCCAAAGAGTTCTACCATGATGACGGTGGTGAGCCCGACCGCGGCACCGACTGCAATCACCGCACTTTGCCAGTATGCTCCGTGATATTGGAAGGCGGTCGCGAGCGAGACATCGTGGCCTTGCGACGCGGCAAACTCGGACAAGTCCACGTAATTCACCATTCCGCAGGTAACGAAGGCGACCAATACGTACAATACGGTAACTATGCCAAGTCCAAGGATGATACCGATGGGAACGTTTCTTTTTGGATTTCGTGTTTCCTCTGCGGCGGTCGCAACGGTGTCAAAGCCGACGTAGGCGAAGCAGATGATAGCGGCGCCTGCAAACATTCCTCCAACCCCGAAATGGCCTCCGCCAAATCCTGTTATCGTGCCCCAGAGCGTGTCTGTCAGCACATCTCCTGCTGTGTCGCCACTTGGAATTGCCTCAGGAATGAACGGGGTGAGATTGTCCCACGAGAAGTAAGTAAATCCGGCGATGATGATCACCAAAACAATGCCTATTTTCACGCAGGTCATAACGTTCGTGATTCTCGCCGAGAGCTTCGTGCCGATACTGAGCAATACCGTGAAGAATAGCACGACAATCGCCGCACCGTAATCGACTTTGAAATCTCCTATGTGGAAGCTGAGAGTCGAGTGAATTCCGAAGACATTCAGGGCGTCGGATACATAGATCGCCCAATACTTCGCGATGACGGAAGTCGCAAGAAACAGCTCCAAAATCAAATCCCAGCCGATAATCCATGCAAATATTTCACCAAGGGTGGTGTATGAATAAGAATAGGCGCTTCCGGAAACGGGTATCGATGTCGAAAACTCCGCATAGCACATCGCGGCGAGTCCACAGACGAAAGCGGCCATGACAAACGAGATGATCGTTGACGGCCCCGCATTTTGTGTCATTACTTTTGTTGATACGCTGAAAATGCCTGCTCCTACGCAGACGCTGACGGCAAGAAACGCCAAATCAAGGGGCCCCAGATTTCGTTTCAGGCGGTGGCCCTCCTCTGTCGTCATCTCAAGTGTTTGTTCAATACTCTTTTTTCTTAATATATCCATTTTTCCTCCAAATAATTAAAATCGGCGAAGTATTAGTTCGCCGATTTGATTATACGTGAATTCGCGATAGGGGTCAAACGAGGTGCAACGTCGGCCTTACTGGTAGATTGCCTTGATCGGGTCGGTCTTCGAGGCACCTATCGCAGGAACTATGCCGAAGAAAAGACCTATGGCAACCGATACGCCGGCAGCAATCGCCGCCATCGCTGGCCTTAGTATTGCCGTGAAGTCGCCCATATTCATAGTTTGTAGTATGAACGAGAACAGATGGGAAATACCATATCCGAACGCGATACCGATGATGCCGCCGAGCAAGGTGATGAACGCCGCCTCAAAGAGAAACTGCAGAAGTATGACCTTCGGCTTCGCTCCAATGGCACGCTTGATACCGATTTCCCGTCGCCTTTCGGACACCGAAACGTACATGATATTCATTACTCCGATACCGCCGACCAGAAGGGAAATGCCCGTGATGCCGATGAATATCCAGATCGCGATATTGTAGACCTGCTCCATCTGCTGGCGCATGTCGTCCATGTAGTGGTCTTCCACAAACGAGCCATCGAGGTCGGCGTGGTAAGAGGCCAGAGTTTCCGCCACCGCTGATATTACCGTGTCCCTGTCCGCACCCTGTTTGGGCGTGATCTTGATAGCGTTGATGGGCTTGGACTTGGACAGAGCCAAGAAAGCCTTTTTCGGAACGGTCGATAGGAACAGATCCTCGTCAACATTCATCATAGAATCCCAATCGACGGACTCCTTTATCCCGACGATTTTGTACATGTATCCATCGAGGCTGACCGCCTTGCCGATCAGTTCCGACTTTTCCATATCATTTGCCAAGCCTGAGGCGGCGTTGTCGTCGAGGATGATCACCGGTTTGTCCATGTCTTCAGTTGTGAAATTTCTTCCGTAGGAAACGGGCGATGTGTCCTCTGTAGCCGCGACTATTTGCGCGGAAGACTCGATGCCGAACAGCTTCAGCTTGCTATCAATCTGCTCGCCGGCTGTGAATCCGCCATAGCCATAATCCGCGGTGACGGCCGCAACGTCCGGAACGCTCCGCAGTCTTTTCATGTCAATTCTATCGAAGGTGAAAGGCGTCCATGAGTAATACCCGAGACCTGCCATTTCGGGCTCTTCATAAATTATCTTTATGGTGTTGATCCCCGAGTCGTCGATCATGTCGAGCTCGGACTGCTTGAGCCCCTCGCCAAGTGAAGTGATAGTAACGACGGACGAGATACCGATGATGATACCGATCATCGTGAGAATGACCCTGAGCTTGTGCGCCTTCAGGCTGAGCACTGTGCTCGTCAAAATGTTGAAAATCATGATTTCACCTCCCCTCGTTTTCCGTGGATTTCCTGTATGATTTCGCCGTCTTTCAGGTGCACGACGCGCGAGGCGTATCTTGTCATATCCTCATCGTGAGTAACCATGACGATGGTCTTCCCGTGATCGTTCAGGGACGTAAGTATGTCCATGATGGCGATGCCGGTCTCCGAGTCGAGTGCACCGGTGGGCTCGTCCGCCATGATCATGAGGGGGTCATTGACCAAGGCTCTGGCGATTGCAACTCTCTGCTGCTGCCCACCTGAAAGTTCCGTTGTCTTCTGCTTTTCCTTCTCGGGAATACCTACGAGCTCCAAATACTTTTGAGCCTGCTCCCGCCTGTAACTTGAATTTTTGTGTCCCTTGTATACCATCGGGAGGGAAACATTTTGAGACACATTCAGCGAATCAATGAGAAAGAATTGTTGGAATATGAAACCGAGATTTGCATTTCTGAGTTCTGATTTCTCATTTTCACTGAGTCCTGCCACCGGTTTTTCATTGAAAAAATACTCGCCTGTCGTCAGTTGATCGAGCATCCCGATGATGTTCAAAAGCGTCGTTTTGCCACTGCCCGACTTGCCCATTATCATCACGAACTCACCTTGATTGATCGTCAGATTGAGCTCCTTCAAAACGTGCAATTGGGCATTTTTCCCGAGCGGATAGTACTTGTTGACGCCTGCAAGCTCGATAAGTGGCTTTCCTTCCGTAACCAAATCTTTAACCATTTATTACCTCTTTCTTGCCGCCGCCCTCATTTTCTTCCTTATCCATCTTCGTCGGCGGTGTCGGGTCGCCATCCTTCAGGTCTTTGTCCGATGAAACTATCACGAGGTCTTCCGCCTCAAGTCCTGTCTTCACGGCCACTGTGTCTTTGTCGAGTTTCTTTGCTCCCTCACTCTCCGCGTCGAGCACGATTTCCTTCTTCAGTATTGAGCCGAAATCGTCTACCAACACGTAGTTCTTGTCTCCATCCTTGATGACGGACTTCGCTGGTATAGTAATGAGGTCGTTTGTGAGGTTTATCGCGGCCTGTACGTGGAAGCCATTTTTGATGCCATCCTTGCTGTCGAGCGAAATCTTCACGGTGAATTTCGCCATGCCGCTGCTTTCGCTGTTACCCTCTTCTCCTTCCGAAGCGCCTTCCGGCTGATCCGCGATATATGTGATCTCGCCGGTTACGCTCTTTCCGCTTGAGACGACGTTGATTGTGCACTTCTGGCCGACGGCGATCTTGTTAATATCCCGCTCGTTGACCGTGCCCATCACGTAGGAATCGTCCGATGTCAACTTCAAAAGTGCGCTGTTCGCAGTCTTCTCCTGCGGTATGAACACCTTCCCCGCGAAAGGGGCTGTTACCGTGGTAACCTTGCTATTCTGCATTTCATCTCTCTGCGCGGCCAACGCGTTTATGGCAGCATTCATCGAATCAATATCATATGTCAGTAATATATTTTCCCTCTCGAGATTTTTGTCTACGCCTTCCTCTGCCGGTTTGGCGTCGAGTTGCCTCAGCTCGAGGTCTCTCTGGCGAGCGGCCTTGTCTCTGGCCGCGGTCTGTTCAGTAATGCTCCTCTGCAGTTCGCTTATGGAACTGTCGAGTTCGGTGTTGGTATACCTATAGAGAACCGTGCCCACGGGAATCGTCTGTCCGTCAGCCACTTCAAGATCTCCGAGTTTTCCGAGTGCGCTATCACGCATGAATTCCTCCGACTGCGACGGAGTAATAGTGCCGTCGATGAAGACCTGATCCGATCCTCCTACGACGTGGACCACCGTATTTGCCTCCTCTGTCTGCTCAACGATGCCTGAGCCTCCCAATACGAACAGCTTTAGGCAAACACCTATAGCAATTACTACCAATGCACAGGAAACTATTATCACGATTTTCTTCTTCTTAGTCCCTTTTCTCTTCACGTCATCCATCGTTACAATTGTGCCATCCATTACATATCCTCCTATACAAAATAAACTTTACTTCTATTCTAAAGAGGCGTTCTTACAAAGAAACGTCCTCATTTCTTACGAATTTCTTAATGTTTGAGTGAAAACACTTATTGTATTATTCAACTAATACAATAATACACCAGTGAGTCGCATCAGTCAACTCCCCATTAACCATATATCATATTTCTGAAATGAAACATAAACGCTTGCGTCAAATAAGTACAAATAAGTAATTTTAACCAAAAACTGCGCTTGCTTATTCCTGATTCGTGCCATATAATTAAGTTATACGAAAAAGAGAGCGAAATATAGACATGTTTTATGTCTTTTATCGTGTGGGATCAGCCCAACTCAATCGATTTCTCATTACAATACAGATATGAAGGTCATTGTTGAAATGTCATTGTAAGTAATTAACACCAATTTAAAATTGAACAAGAGGGACAAGATGGAAGAAGCAGTATTATTGAAGAAAAAAGTCGGCGAACTCAGAGAGATCGCGAAGGTCTTTGGCGTGAAAGGCTATCAGACCATGAAGAAGCAGGAGCTTTTGAACGCCCTCATCGACGGTAACAAGGAAGAGGAAGCCGATGAAAGAGGCGGCGAGCCCATTTATGACGGAGGTGCGTCTGAAGTTTCCGAGGACGAATACCTCGAGCCTGAAGATATTGACGCGGATATTCCGATTGCGCCGCCTGAGACGGTGGAGGAAGTGAAGCCGGAGGACCTGCCAAAGGATGCTGAGGCGGAGGCGGAGGCCGAGACTGAAAAGGAAAACACTGCGGCAACGGCTGAAGTGGATGAGAAGAATAAGAATCGCTACGAGGTTGAGGGTATACTCGAGCTTTCGGACAGCGGATTCGGTTTCCTGAGATTTGAAAATTTCCTCTCCAGCTCAAATGATGTATATGTGGCTCTCGCGCAGATTCGGAGGTTCAATCTCAAGACAGGCGACAAGATCAAGGGTGTTGCGAGAAGAGCCAACGAGGGCGAAAAATTCGGAGCACTACTCTACGTGTTCAGCGTGAATGGCGACGATCTCAAGATTGCAATCAACAGACCCCGCTTTGAAAAACTCACTCCTATATTCCCCAATGAAAGAATAAATCTCGAAGAAAATACGAAGAACCTCTCGATGAGGCTTATCAATATCGTCTCGCCTATCGGAAAAGGGCAGCGTGGACTCATCGTTGCTCCGCCGAAAGCCGGCAAGACTGTCCTGCTCAAAAACGTCGCAAACACAATCGAAAAAACACATCCGGAATGTGAAATGATAGTATTACTGGTCGATGAAAGGCCTGAAGAAGTAACTGACATGCAGCGGTCCATCAAGGGCGAAGTCATATATTCGACCTTCGACGAGTTGCCGCAAAATCACGTCAAGGTGGCGGAAATGGTCTTGGCGCGGGCGCAGAGGCTCGCGGAACACGGCAAGGATGTAGTCGTTTTGCTGGACAGTCTCACGAGGCTTGCTCGGGCGTACAACTTGGTCGTACCGGCGTCGGGGCGGACGCTATCGGGCGGACTCGATCCTGGAGCACTTCACAAGCCGAAGAAGTTTTTCGGGGCGGCGAGAAATATCGAGGAAGGCGGGAGCATCACCATACTCGCGACGGCGTTGGTCGAAACGGGCAGCAGAATGGACGAGGTCATCTTCGAGGAATTCAAGGGAACGGGCAACATGGAGCTGCACCTCGACAGAAAATTGTCGGAGAAGCGAGTGTTCCCCGCAATCAATTTGAACAAGAGCGGCACGAGAAGAGAAGACCTGCTCATGGAGAAGGAAGAACTCGAGGCCATCTGGCTCATGCGAAGAGCGATGTCGAACCTCGGCACGCAGGAAGTTACCGAAGTCATCATCGACCGCTTGGCGCACACGAGAAACAACAATGACTTCATACAAATAATCAGAAAGACGTTTGAAAACGAGAGAGATTAATGGATTTTAAAAGGATATTTATCAAGGAAGCTTGCCCAACTAAAATAGGTGGGCAAGCTGTTATTGAGGGGATAATGATGAAGGGCGAGGGGCGCACTTCGATTGTTGTCCGGCTTGCAAATGGGAAGATGTTCATCAAGACGCAGCTGCAGAAGGCGAAGGAAAGCAAGGCGGCGAAGATTCCTATCATCAGGGGGATTGTGATTTTTGTGGACTCGATGGTGACGGGGATGAAGACACTGACGTATTCGGCGGAGATCCTTGAGAAGTACGACGAGGTGTTGGACGAGGAAGAAGGTCAAGGGCAAGGGCTGGATTCTGCTGAGGAAATCCCTGTCATTGCGGCCTCCGAGCCGCAATCCACTGAGGCAAAGGAGCCGGAAAACAGCAAGGGGTTTGGGCTCGCTATCATCGGTGCTGTAGTGATAGCACTTGTCTTCGTTGTCGGCATATTCATAATAGTTCCGACAATTGTAGTCAATTTCGCGGACAACTTCATTTCGAGCTCGGTTCTCCTCAATATCTTCGAGGGGCTATTCAGGATTGTCCTTTTCGTACTATATATAGTGCTCATCTCAAAGATGAAGGATATTCAGACAGTCTTTCAATTTCACGGCGCGGAACATCAGACGATACACTGCTTTGAAGGTGGACTGGAGTTGACGCCGGAGAATGCAGAGACTTACGAAACGCTGCATCCTCGTTGCGGCACGAGTTTTCTCATGTTCGTGATGATTATCAGCCTGCTTCTTTTTTCGCTGCTCGGTTGGCCGAATCTTCTCATGAGGATTGCCTCCAGATTGCTCCTTATTCCTATCATCGCGGGGCTGTCGTATGAGCTTCTCAAATTTGCGGGAAAGAGCGACAATATTTTGGTTGAAATATTGAGCGTGCCAGGCTTGCTCCTCCAGAAACTCACGACCAGAAAGCCGGATCATGCGCAGCTTGAGGTCGCGATAGCCGCGCTCAAGGCGGTGCTCGTAGACGAGGGCAAGCCGGAGATAGAAGGCTTTTGCGACAAAAACGGAGAGCTTCTTCCGGAGGAGAGCGGACTGGAAAAATGCTCGGAGGCCGGAATGACAGGTATTAAAAAAGACATAGAAGAAATCATAGAAATTACTGAGGAGACATTTGCATAGATGGGACTGACTATAAAAGAACTTATTCCGATAGGCGAGAGATTGCTCAGCGAAGGCGGCGTAGAGGATTACAAAATCGATGCGGAGGCCTTGCTATCACACGCCATAGGGTACGACAAAAACAAGATTTTCATGAACTGGGCGGCAGAAATAGATTTCAAGCACACTGAGGTATATTTTGACCTACTCAATCTCAGGGCAAAAGGAACGCCGCTTCAATATATCACGGGCGAGCAATACTTCATGGGCAGGCGCTTTTCAGTAAATGAGAGCGTGCTCATTCCTAGGCCTGAAACCGAGGGTTTGGTTGAAAGCATTACCGAATACATGAAGCAGGTCGGCAATGTGAAGACCCTCCTCGACATAGGCACGGGAAGCGGCGCGATAGCGATTTCGCTCGCAAAGGTCTTTCCGAGCGTGAAGGTAACGGCGGTGGATATCTCCGAGGAAGCACTCAAGGTAGCGAGGCAAAACGCAAAGGCACTGGGCGCGGAGAAGAACATCACATTCATAAAGAGCGATTTGTTTTCGGCGATAAAGACCGGAGCGTTGGGCAAGAAGTTTGACATCATAGTGTCAAATCCGCCCTATATCAGCAGCGGAGAAATAGCAGGCTTGCAGCGAGAAGTCAAGGAGCACGAGCCGCTGCTCGCACTGGACGCCGGAGAAGACGGGCTCATATTTTTCAGAAGAATAGCCGAGGAAGCAAAACCCTATTTCAAGAAAAAGGCTGCCCTCTTCTTTGAAATAGGAGCAGAACAAGGTGAAGCCGTCTCCTCGATTTTGGAAGAAGCCGGCAGCTACAGCGGCATAGAAGTGCGAAAGGACCTAGCAGGCTTGGACCGCATAGTGAATGCAGACTATATTCTTGGATTGGGGAAAACCGAGAAAAGATTTAGGGATTGATTTTGACAATCAGTCCTTTTGTGGTATTATATATGGACTGGTGGGTGCGAGTCCTTGCTATTGAATACGGAGGTTGAAAATGAATATCAATATTGCGAAAGATATTAGGCCTATTTCATATATCAAATCACATGCGGCTGAAATGCTAGAATATGTGAACACGCACAAGAGCCCGATTGTTGTGACTCAGCATGGGGAGGCAAAAGGCGTTTTGCTCGACGCTCAGTCTTATCAGGAACTGATGGACTCGATTGCAATGATGAAGCTGATGCAAATCGGGGAGAAGCAAATCCGAGAGGGCAAGATTCACACTACCGAAGAAGTTTTTGCTGAAATTGACGCCATGATTGAAGCAATGTAATGGTGAAAAAATGCACGGTCGTTATGACCACAAATGCCAAATTGGAATTCAAAGGGATAATAGCCACTATTTCGGCGGATAACAAACTCGTTGCAAAGAAAATGTCCACAAAAATCAAAGACGGCATGGAGGGTCTTCAACAGTTTCCGGAGATGGGACGTATAGTTCCGGAGCTTGAAAGAATGGGAAATATGCAATACAGAGAACTGATTATCAATCCTTGGAGGTTAGTATATCAAATCAAGGAAGAGCAAGTTTTCGTCATGGCTATTATTGACGAACGCAGAAATTTCGATGACATCATCCTGAAAAAGTTGCTCCTGCCGTAACTTTATGCTCGAATTCCATAATTTTCCATATAGAAATTACTTGCTTTGTGTGGGGTTTTTCAGTATAATTTACAGGCTGACGTTTGTTTGGGCCATTGGGCTTGCGAGCGGGCAGTGATAGGTATACGAATATGACCGTGTACGCCAGATCATTTAGGAGGAAATATAATGAAAAAGGGAATACATCCTGAATACAGGGACACAAAGGTAACTTGTGCTTGCGGAGCTGAGTGGGAGACCAAATCCACCGGAGAAGAAATCAGGCTTGACGTCTGCTCTTCATGCCACCCGTTCTTCACGGGGCAGCAGAAGTTCATCAACCGTGGCGGCAGAGTCGAGAAGTTCAAGAACAAGTACAATCTCGATTAGCAAAGCTACACTTGAAACGCAAACAAAACCGGAGCCTTGGCTTCCGGTTTTTTGTATAGTAGGGGCAAAAGCTTTTGAGAAGAAGGTAGAAAAATGTTTGATAAATTAGATTTTATACTCGAGAAATATGACGAATTGGCGGCGAAGGCCTCCGACCCTGACGTGATTTCAAATCAGCCGGAATGGCAGAAGATCGTCAAGGAAATGGGCGAGATTGAGCCGATTGTCGTCGAATATCGCAAATACAAGGAAAATAAGGCGGCGCTTAAGGACACCGAGGAGATGCTTGGAGCCGGTGGTCTTGACGAGGACGAAAAGGAAATGTTCAAGGCTGAACACAGCGAGCTTCAAGAAAAAATTACTGCCGCGGAGGACGAGCTGAAAATCCTATTACTCCCCAAAGATCCCAATGACGACAAGAATGTAATTCTCGAAATCAGAGGTGGCACGGGCGGCGAGGAAGCGAGTCTGTTCGCTGGCGATTTGCTCCGCATGTACATGAGATACGCGGAAAGGCACGGCTACAAGACGGAGATGCTCGACGTCAACACGACGGAGCTCGGCGGCGTGAAGGAGGCGGAAGTCCTCATCAAGGGCAAGGGTGCATACTCGCGGCTCAAATACGAGAGCGGCGTTCACAGGGTTCAACGGGTTCCTGACACGGAGGCCTCAGGGCGAATTCACACGTCCGCGGCGACCGTTGCAGTGCTTCCCGAGGCTTCCGATGTGGAGGTGAATATCGATCCGAACGACGTCAGGGTTGACGTATTCCGATCATCCGGCAATGGCGGGCAGTCGGTCAACACGACGGATTCGGCGGTGCGCCTCACGCATGTGCCCACGGGGCTCGTGGTTTCGTGTCAAGACGAAAAGTCGCAGATAAAGAACAAGGACAAGGCGTTCAAAGTTTTGAGGGCCCGTCTATACGATTTGATGATGCAGGAGCAAAACAAGGAGCGCTCGGACGAGAGGCGGGGCATGGTCGGCTCGGGCGACAGGAGCGAGCGGATCAGGACCTACAATTTCCCGCAAGGCAGGGTGTCGGACCACCGAATCAGCATGACCATATACAAGCTCCCTGGGTTCCTAGATGGAGACATGGATGAAATCATCGACGGCCTCATTACGAATGACCGCGCAGAGATGATGAAGGCGTTTTAGTGATTTATGAAGACTGAAATACTTGATGTTAGTGGCTTGGCGGAGGACGCGATGGAGAAGATATCGCATGCCGCGTCGGTGCTGAGGAGAGGCGGATTGGTCGCATTCCCGACCGAGACGGTCTATGGGCTCGGTGCAAACGCGCTCGATGAGAAAGCCGTGGCAAAGGTCTATGAGGCGAAGGGCCGCCCCTCCGACAATCCAATGATCGTGCACATATCTAGGGCGAGCGACATCGGCATGCTCACGCCTACGCTTTCGCCCGCCATTGTGAAGCTGGCTGACAACTTTTGGCCTGGGCCGCTGACAATCATCTGCAAGAAGCGTGAAGAAGTTCCGAGTATAGTAACGGGCGGGCTTGATACGGTTGCCATCAGGCTGCCGGATAGTTCGATTGCGATTGAGCTAATAAAGCTTTCAGGTGTCCCCATAGCCGGTCCGAGTGCAAACCTTTCCGGAAGCCCCAGCCCCACAAAGGCGGAGCACGTGATAGCCGACCTCGATGGCAGGGTTGATGTGATTCTCAAAGGACCGGACAGCAGGATTGGCATAGAGTCAACGGTTGTGGATATGACGGTCTCGCCGCCGGTGGTGCTGAGACCAGGGGTGCTCACGGCAGATATTTTGTCCGCCGCCATAGATGAGCCTGTAGAACTTGACCCTGCATTACTGGGTAGGGGGTCCTCTGATGAGGCTGAAGATAGCGCGGAAATCATTCCAAAATCGCCTGGCATGAAATACAAACATTACGCACCGACGGCAGAAATGGTCGTCGTCGAAGGCCAGCGAAAGAGGGTTACTGAGGAAATCAAGAGGCTCAAATCCATGAACGAGAGGATTGGCCGGAAGGTCGGCGTCATACTGTTCGAGGAGAAGGAATACGTCGAAGCGGCGCACGATTTCTACGCGCGGCTCAGGGAACTCGACGACGAAAAAGTCGATTTGATACTGGCGGGCGCGCTCAGCTACAAGGATGGTGTGGGCTTTGCGGTGATGAATAGGATGATGAAAAGCGCGGGACACAACGTCGTGAAAGTGTAGCGGCCTATGGCATTGAACCCGCGGATAGTATAAAATATAGTTAATTTACACAAGGGGACGTTGTCTGTGGAGGAGATATATGAAAATTGCATTGGCGAGCGACCACGGCGGTTTCGAACTGAAAAATGGCTTGCGAGATTACCTTTCTGACGAGGGGTATGAGGTAGTTGACCTCGGCACAGAATCGGGAGAGTCCGTCGACTACCCTGTCTATGGTAAGAAATGCGCGGAATATGTTGTGAGTGGGCAGGCCGACAAGGGCATCGTGGTTTGCGGAACCGGTATCGGCATCGGGATTGCGGCGAACAAGGTGCATGGCGCAAGGTGTGCGGTCGTGGCAAGTGAGACTCACGCCTTCTTCGCGAAGAACCACAACGATGCGAATCTCATCGCATTGGGTGAGCGGACGACGGAACTTGAGGACGCGAAGCTATACGTGGACACATGGCTTCAGACGAAATTCGATGGCGGGGAACGCCACGCACGCAGAGTTAAATTGCTCGACGATATGTAAAATGGGAGAAAAATTATGGGACAGGTATATGTATTCGATCATCCGCTGATTCAGCACAAGACGGCCATCATCAGAGACAAGGAAACGAAGACCAAGGATTTTCGCAACCTGATCAAGGAGATTTCACTTCTCATGGGCTACGAGGTAACGAGAAATCTTCCGCTCAGGGATGTTGAGATTGAGACGCCTATTGCGAAGACGACGGTGAAGATGCTCGCGGACGAGGACGTTTCGCTTGTGCCTATCCTCAGGGCCGGACTCGGGATGCTCGAGGGCTTTCTCGACATAGTGCCGAATGCCAGAGTTGGTTTCATCGGACTCTACAGGGATCCCGACTCGCACGATCCCATTGAATATTACTGCAAGTTGCCTGAAGATATTGATCAGCGCCAGATAATAGTTCTTGATCCGATGCTTGCCACAGGCGGCTCGGCGGCGGCGGCGGTCGATTTCATCAAGCAGAGAGGCGGTAAGAAAATCATCTTTGCCTGTATCATCGCAGCACCGGAGGGTATTGAGGTGCTTTCAAAGGCGCATCCGGACGTGGATATCTATATCGCCGCGAAGGATAGCCACCTGAACGATCACGCATATATTGTGCCTGGACTCGGCGACGCGGGAGACAGAATTTACGGCACGAAATGATGACGGCAAAGATATTAATGGAGGAATGATGACGAAGCAAGCGAATGTATTTGACGTTCTCAAGGAACGCGGTTTTATAAAACAGACGACTCATGAAGAGGAAATAAGGGAGCTTCTCGGCAAGGAAAAGGTCAAGTTTTACATAGGATTTGACCCGACGGCCGACAGCCTTCACGTGGGGCATTTCATGCAGGTCATCATCATGATGTGGATGCAGAAATACGGCCACACGCCTATCATACTCCTTGGCGGAGGCACCGGCATGGTCGGCGATCCATCGGGCAGAACGGACATGCGTCAGATGATGACGGTCGAGACGATAAATGAAAACGTGCGCCGCTTTGAAAAATTGTTTGAGAAGTTCATCACCATCGGCGAGGACGGAGCGATTGCGGTCAACAATGCAGATTGGCTTTTGGACCTAAACTATATCGAGTTCATCAGGGACATCGGCAAGCATTTTTCGGTCAACAAGATGCTCAGCTACGAGTGTTTCAAGTCTCGTATGGAGAAAGGGCTGTCCTTCCTCGAGTTCAACTACATGCTCATGCAGTCTTATGACTTTTTGGAATTGTTTCGGAAATATGGTTGCAAACTTGAGTTTGGCGGCGACGATCAGTGGTCGAACATTCTCGGCGGCGTGGATCTCATCAGGCGTGAGACCGGCGAGCAGGCTTATGGCATGACGTTTGCATTACTCACTACAAGTGAGGGAAAGAAGATGGGCAAGACTCAGGCGGGCGCGCTTTGGCTTGACGAGAAGAAGACTTCGCCCTACGATTTCTATCAATATTGGAGGAATGTCGAGGATGCGGATGTGAAAACCTGCCTCTCGATGTTGACTTTCCTTCCTATGGACGAGGTGAATAGGCTCGCCGCTTTGAAGGATAGCGAGATAAACCATGCGAAGGAAGTGCTCGCATTTGAAGTAACGAAGCTCGTTCACGGGGAGGTGGAAGCTATCAAGGCACAGGAGGCCGCGAGGGCACTCTTTTCGGGCGGAGGAAATTTGGACGATGTGCCGACTTCGGATATCGACGGGGACAGGCTTAGAGGCGAGGGCTTAGGCGTCGTCTCCCTCATCAAGGAGATAGGACTTGTCTCATCGAACGGCGAAGGCTTTCGGACTATCGAACAGGGTGGGCTTTCCATAGACGGCGAAAAAATTACTGACAAAAACGCTAGTATCACGGAGGCGGACTTTACGGACGGCGCGATTCTCATCAAAAAAGGAAAAAAGACATATCATCGCGTAGTCATAGTATAATATAATATAGCATCGTCATTGCGAGCGCAGCGAAGCAACCCAGAATAATAATATTTGTAGATTGCTTCGCTACGCTCGCAATGACACAGAAGAAAAGCGACTTACTATGGCAGGGTTTTTCCTGCTCGGTCAGACGCTTGACAGAGAATGATATTTTGAAAAAACGAAACGACTTACTATGCAGGGTCGGATCCTGCGCAATAGACACTTGTGAACCTCGTCAGGTCCGGAAGGAAGCAGCGATAAGCGAGATCCTCTATGTGCCGCAGACCACTCCGGCTCTGCATAGTGGGTCGTTTTTCGGGAGAACCCCTGAGCTTGAAAGGGAATTTGACAAAATTGGGAGGCTTGATGGAGAATTATGTAGCGATTTATAGGCGATTTCGTCCGGAGACTTTTGACAAGGTGCTCGGGCAGAAGCATGTCGTGAATGTGCTGAAGCACCAGATAATGACGGACTCTACGTCGCACGCCTACCTCTTTTCCGGTACGCGCGGCACGGGAAAGACTACGATGGCGAGACTTCTCGCGAAGGGGCTGAACTGCCTTTCGGACGGGGACAAACCTTGCGGAGTCTGTGCCAACTGCATTGCCATCAAGGACGGTACCTTCATCGACGTGATAGAAATCGATGCCGCGTCAAACAACGGCGTTGACAACGTTCGCGATATAAGGGACATCGTGGTGTATCCCCCAACGGTCGGCAAAAAGCGTGTGTTCATCATTGACGAGGTCCACATGTTCAGCGGTTCCGCGGCAAATGCATTACTCAAAACTCTCGAGGAACCGCCGGAAAACACGGTCTTCATTTTGGCCACAACGGACCCAGGCAAACTGCCCGCAACTATCCGCTCCAGATGTCTTCACTTCGAGTTTAAGAGGGTTCCTTCTGCGGAAATCACAGCGGGAATGAAGGAAATAGTTTCTGAGATGCAGGTGTCCGCTACGGACGACGCTTTGTCCCTCATTGCGGCGGCGGCTGACGGCTCGGTCAGGGACGGGCTTTCGATACTCGAGCAGTGCATAGCACTTTCGGAGGGAGCTCTCACGCGCGAGGTCGTACTCGATGCAATCGGCAGTGCGGGCGACGAGGAGATAATGGCGCTCACGCTCGATGTCCACGAGGGCAAGACGGCGGAGGCTTTGCTGCGGCTGAACAAGACCATCGCTTCGGGCAAGGAGGTCAGGCGCATCATGGAGGACTGGATAGATTTTTATCGCAGTGCCTTGCTCGTCAAGTATTTGGAGAAGCCGGAAAACATTTTGAGCCGTTCGCTCGAAAACATTGTTGCGATAAAGGAAAAGGCGGCGGGACTCTCCGAGGAAGAAGTAACGAATGCGATACTCAAGCTGTCGAAATTGTATAATGAAGGTCGGTGGTCGGCGCACCCGGGGATACTCCTAGAGATGGCCATCATCGAGCTAAGTCAAAAGGAGGATAAGTAATGGGCAAGGGTATGAAGGCAGGAAAACGCAAACCACCGCAGAATAGAGTCGGTGGCGGTGGCGGCGGTGGTCAAGCCGCACAGATGGCACAGATGAAGCAGATTCAAGCCATGCAGGAAGAGATGGCGAAGGTTCAGGCCGAGATTGACGAGAAGGAAGTGGAGGCTACCGCAGGTGGTGGTGCTGTTTCCGTAAGGGCAAACGGCAAGAAGGAAATCGTCGCAATCACGATTGATCCCGATGTAATGGACAAGGACGATACCGAAATGCTACAGGACCTCATCATCGTAGCGGTGAATGAAGCCCTACGCCAGATTGAGGAAATCAGCAGTTCCGAGATGGCCAAACTCACGGGCGGACTCGGGCTTCCCGAAGGACTCATTTAATGCAGAAATATTCCGAGCCACTTTCAAGGCTTATTTCTGAGCTTGCAAAACTACCAGGCATCGGCACGAGAAGTGCCCAACGTCTGGCATTTCATATATTGTCATTAGGCGATGAAGAGGCATTCTCGCTGGCCGATTCGATAGTTACTGCGAAGAAGGAGCTGAAATATTGCTCCGTTTGCGGCAACTTCACGGACGTTGATCCCTGCATCATATGCAGCAATGGAGCGAGAGATCAGAGCGTGATTTGTGTCGTCGGCTCGCCGAAGGACGTGGTCTTCTTTGAGAGAATGAAGGAATACAAGGGGCTCTACCACGTGCTCCACGGCAACATCGACATCATCAATGGCATAGGGCCGGAAGATATAAATCTCAAATCACTCTTCGTCAGGCTCCAAAAATCGGACGCCGTCAAAGAGGTCATCGTGGCGACGAACCCGAATATCGAGGGCGAGGCCACCGCAATGTATCTCGCGAGGGCCATAAAGCCTACCGGCATCAAAGTTACCAGAATAGCTAGCGGCGTCCCCATAGGCGGCGACCTCGAATACACGGACGACGCCACCCTGATCAAGGCCATGGAAGGTCGCCGCGAAATTTAATCAATTTTTTTATTCTTCATGCACCTTTTCTCCGTTATTACGCCTCTACTCTACGACACGTGTTGAGAACGAAGCTATCAGTTATTGGTTATACATTGCTCCAACATTTTATCGGAGAAGCAATAATGTGAGACATTATGGAAAACAATAGAGAACGATTCGACGAAATATACGAGGCTTACGCGGTGGAGACGAAGAGATTCATCTTCACTATATCGCGGCGGAATCCGGAATATACGGACGACATTTTTCAAAATACTTGGATGAATGTTTATCGATATATTTCGACGCTTAGGGACGAGGCTTCTACAAGGGCGTGGCTCTACTCCATCGCGAGAAATGAGTCGAAAAGGTATTTTGCAGATAAGCACATCAGGTTTTTCGACAACGTCTTGCCACTGACCGGACCTACAGGAAGCGCTGAGACTTGGGCCATAGACCCCGAGGACGAAACAGCCTCGGATTTCCCAGACAAGCTCGCGGACTCTGAGCTTCTGGGCGCATTACTCCGAAAACTTACTGCGGAAAAGCAACAACTGATTCTGCTTTATTACTATCACGAGTTGAGCCTTGCGGAAATAGCCGAGGCTCTCGATGCGAATTACAATACCGTGAAGTCATCGTTTCGGCGGGCGATAGCCGAGCTAAAGGAGATGGCCGCGGAGGACGGAGAATTGTCATGAAGGATAAAGAATTTGGAGAGAGCCTCAAGGGCTTTATGGAAAATAATGGTAATGCAGATGGTTTTTTTGAGAATTTCGATGAGACTGTGCCAACACCCGATGAAGTAATAGCAAGGGGCGAGGGGCGAGCGACGTATATGACTTCACCTGCACCTACCCCATCTTTTACGCGAGATGAACTGAAGAGGCGAAACCGAAAGACTTGGGCGAAAAGGCTCGCTCCGATAGTTTCGGTGGCGGCTTGTGCGGCGATTGTTTTTGGCGTCGTCATTCCGAGGGCTGGATCGGGTGCGGCGGACTTCCCATTTGCGGCGGCCGAGTTTTCTAACTATGAGAACGTGGTTGCGAGCGAGGATTACGACAATCTTTTTCGGAAGATAAAGGCGGTCAGTTCCGACGATCGTTACTCCGATAGTATATTGGGCCCGCTCAGCCTCGATGGCGATGTATTGTATGAATCAGCTCTGCCGGATAACGTAGGCGTTGGCAAAAGCGAGGCTTCATCTCCCGTGAAGAGCGACACTTCAGCCGATTCAGCTTTGGCTGAAAATGCGCCGCAGGCCGATGCGGAATTCAGCGATACAAATATCCAGACCGAGGGTGTGATGGAGGCCGATGTCGTCAAGACTGACGGCGACCTCATCTTCGCAATCAACAGCGAAAATCTCGCGATCCTCAAAGCGAGCGATGGTCAACCGGAGGTCATTTCCAAAATAGATCAGCAGGTCGGCGACGGTCAATATTACTTCGAGATGTTCATTCTTGAAAACCGGCTCGTTTGTATCAGGCAGGGTTACAATGCGAACGACCTTCGGGCGAATGGCGAGGCGGACAAGGAAGCTTTGGACAAGCTGCCCAAAAGGACAGAAGGCTGTATCGCGTATCCTACGGAGGGCTTTCGAACCGATACGAGCGTCGATGTGTTCGATATTACTGAGCCGAAAAACCCCGTCAAAATAAATTCGCTTTCACAGAGCGGCGATTACATTACTTCCCGAATGATAGGAGACAAGCTGTATCTCATCACCTCTTACTCGGAAATTTACTCGGGAGACATAAGGGCACTCGAGCCCGAGACCTTCGTACCGCTCTATGCGGCGGGCGAAAAGCAGTATGTGTCAGAGGCGGCGGACATCGCATTCGCACCCGATACGGACGAGGCGGCCTACACGGTCATCAGCGGAATAGACGCGACCGCGGCCGATTTTGTGTCGAGGAAATCCGTCATGGGCTACACCGGACAGGTATATTCGAGCGCCGCGAACATTTTTTTGACGGCGGACAAATACAAGGAAGATAAAAGGAAAGAAGGCAAATACACCTACTACACGAGTGGCGACCGAACGGAAATCACGAAGGTCTCCATCTCGGACGGGGAAGTAACTACGGGCGCGGCGGCTACCGTCCCGGGATCGATTTTGAACCAGTTTTCCATGGACGAATGGGGGGGCGTGCTCAGGGTTGTAACAACCGAAGACATTTACGGTTGGGTCGAATACAATTCGGCAAAGGATGCCGCAAAGGACGGCGTACCTATGGCGCAGGAGCAGTCGTATCGGAGCAACGCACTCTACACGCTTGACGAAAACATGGAACTTTTGGGAAAGGTGGACAAGCTCGCGAAGGATGAGCAAATCTACTCGTGCCGCTTCATGGAGGACATCTGCTATTTCGTAACTTTCCTCAACACAGACCCACTTTTCAGCGTCGATGTGAGCGATCCCTCTGACCCCAAAGTGCTGGGAGCGCTCAAGATACCAGGCTTCTCCGAATACCTCCACCCTTACGATGACGGGCTGCTCTTCGGCCTCGGCAAGGATGCGGACGAACGCACAGGAGATGTCGGCGCACTGAAACTGTCGATGTTCGATAACAGCGACCCTGCCAACGTAAAGGAGAAGCATACGCTGGTCCTTGATGGTGAATACTATTCACCGGCCGAGTACAATCACAAGGCTATCCTCGTGGACAAACGGAAGAATCTCGTGGCCTTCCCCGCCGAGGACAGCTACCTCATATATAGCTATTCGGATGAGCGGGGCTTTGAAAAGTTGGCCGAAATACAGCTCAAGTCCGAGGATGTTTCCGGCTACCACGGCTACTACGATACAAAGGAGCTTCGCGGCCTGTTCATCGGGGATATCTTCTACGTGATTTCGCCAAACACCGTGCAGACCTACGACATGAACGACGGATTCGCTCGGCTCGGCTCGGCCCGCATAGGGAAAGACGCCCATTCGGTAACAGAAACATCATACTGGGATTGGGAAATGGGCAATGGCGGCGCTGTGATACAGCCTTTCGCCATAGAGTAATAAAACAGCTGATTCGTGATTTTTTGAATATAGCATTGAGCACCCTGCCTTTTGCCGCAGGGTGTTTTTGCTTCGCGTACTATTCGGGAATATGGTAATAAAACGGGGCTGAATTTTACCGAATTGGCAAATAGTACGCGCTTGCCACCTCCCGTCATTGCGGGCTTCGACCCGCAATCTCCGTCTTAAATAAGGGTGTTTTCATGCGCAAATCCAGACTTTTACGAGTTGTTACGAAATTATTCCTTATTTGTTCAAAAATAATTGTTGGAAAAACTTGACAAGGTGTAAATCTGTGATATACTTTCCATAAATTAGTATTATTGTATTAAACAGGATTGGAGAGCATTATGACAGTTGATAGGGGAAATAGGGA
>JAISKC010000091.1 GCA_031261345.1 Eubacteriales Family XIII. Incertae Sedis bacterium
AAGGCTAGTGCCAACAAGAACAAGAAGCACAAGGTTCAAATGAATAAAGTTGCACGAGTATACGATGAGCAACTTAGGGAAGAAATCAATGCTGACAGGGAAGCTCATGGAAAGAAGCCCACTAAAGGATAAAGACAAAGATAATGAAGATGGTGGTTCTACTGGAACAGATACTCGTCAGGTGACAGTGTCAAATGTTGATCCAGTGGTGGCTGGACTGTGATCGTTGACGGTGTCAGTAGGACTTATCATGGCGGCGATAGCTTTGTTGTGAGCCGGCAGCAATGTGGTTGCGTCGGACGGCGGTGTGGTGTAGGACTTATCATGGCGGCGATAGCTTTGTTGTGAGGGGTGATACTGTGCTGGTGGCTATTTGGACAGCTGTAGCCGCGGCTGAGGATATAGCTGAACCTAAGGAGCCGGAAGTTCCTGCTCCTACTGTCACGAAGGAGAATGTTGATGTGCGGCTTGCAAATCAGACGGGCAATCCCATCCTTGATGTGCTCAATGGAAATGTGCCTCTTGGCGGGTTTGCTACAAAGGGTGCTTGGAGTTTACTCAGTCTGCTCATGTCGCTCGTGGCTGTCATTTTCTCGGTATTGCTCGTCGTCGGTGTGTTCATGCGGCGTAGGGAAGATGACTATGAAGATGAAGATAGGCGTAGACATGGAAAGATTCTGAAGACGTTTACTATTATCGTTGGTATTCTGACGCCCATCGTTTGGCTTATTCTCGACAATCTCAATCAGCCGATGGTGTGGATCAACAACTGGACTGTCTTCGTAGGCATTACTTTCATAGTCCACATAGCATTACTGGTTGTTTACAAGCTCAGAAAGGGAAACGAGGAGAAAGAGGAGGAGGACAACGCAGAGGTCGCGTAGGGTGTGTTAAAATGAATTAGGAGGATTGATTATGTTATTCATTTGTTACACAAAATGTTCCACCTGCGCTAAGGCTCGCACTTGGCTTGAAGAGCGAGCGATAGACTTTGATGTCAGGGACATAAAGGGCGATAATCCATCATATGCGGAGCTCAAGAAATGGTATAAGGCGAGCGGACTGCCGCTGAAGCGATTTTTCAATACGAGCGGGCTTCAGTATAGGGCCCTTGAGCTCAAGGACAAGCTGCCCGCAATGAGTGAGGACGAGCAGCTCAAACTTCTGGCAACCGACGGCATGCTCGTCAAGCGCCCGATACTGACTGATGGAGATACCGTGCTAGTTGGCTTCAAAGAAGCCGAGTGGAACGCAGCACTCAGTAACTCCCTATTTGCTTAGGGACGAACAGGTGCGAGGCTGTGCGAACCAGTACGCCGACTACGACGACAAGCATCACGGCGTTTGCTACCGCACTCAGGCCGTTGAGGGTGAAGGAGTAGAGCCATGGACTCATGCCTTCGGGTGCATAGTCGCCCCAGACCAAAACGCCTGCCCAGAAATGCCAAAACCATCTGGAGAAGGCACTTATTACTGCGGCGAGCGAGGCGATGATGACCGCTTTCTTGATGTTCTTCTCGGAGATGGAGCGGCGAAGTTTGCCAGAGAGTAGTCCGCCGAGTCCGCCGAAGGCGAAGGCGAAGGGGTACTCGAAGATGACTTGCGGGACTGACAGAACGTAGGCCTTTCCGAGGACTATGCATAGTAGCCCCCAGACGAAGCCGGCCGCCATGCCTGCTGGTGCACCGCGCCTGAGCGCGAAGACGAGTAGCGGTATCAGACCTATCGACAAATCGAAGGCGGCGTTCGGTGTTTGGATTGGGATAAAGGATAGTAGGAGTGCAGCAACAGCGATGATTGCACCCTCGACAAGGGTGACTAACTTAGAGTTTCTCATAATGTTTTCCTCCGGCGGCATTACCCGCATCAGGTTCCATGGGTTCGGCGTTCGCCATCTCAGCCATATCACTGCCTTAGCAATAGAGTTCGGCTCCCCAAATAGTTGTGTCCATTACTAAATCGTCATGGACAATTTTTAATTTGCCTCTGTATTATACAATAGCCTTTAGCTTTTGCGCAACCTCCAGTAGGAAGGTCTCCGTATCTACCTGCCGCTTCGTTTTCAGCGAGGAAATCGCGTAGAGGTCGCCTGTCAGTATGCCCTCCTCTATCGTGAGGCGGGTGGCGAGTTCGAGTTTTGCCGCGAAGTCCGTGAGCCTTGGGAGGCTGTCGAGTTCGCCGCGCTTTGCGAGTGCACCTGTCCACGCAAATAGGGTGGCGACCGAGTTTGTGGAAGTCGTCTCGCCATCAAGATATTTGTAGTAATGTTTCTGGACGGTGCCGTGAGCCGCCTCGTATTCGTAGTAGCCGTTCGGGGAAACCAAAACGGAGGTCATCATCGCGAGTGAGCCGAAGGCAGTCGCAACCATGTCGCTCATCACGTCGCCGTCGTAGTTCTTGCACGCCCAGATGAAACCGCCGTCGGAGCGTATCACTCGGGCGATGGCGTCGTCGATGAGGGTGTAGAAATATTCGATTCCCGCCGCCGTGAACTTTTCTTTGTAAGAAGCCTCGAAAACTTCATCGAAAATGTCCCTAAAACGCCTGTCGTAAATTTTGGAAATGGTGTCCTTCGTGGCAAACCAGAGGTCCTGTTTGGTATCGAGCGCGTAACTGAAGCAGGCCTTGGCAAACGAGTCTATGCTGGCGTCGGTGTTGTGAATGCCCTGCGATATTCCCGCCGTCTTCGCAAAATCAGCAATCAACCGGCGGTCTTCACTTCCGTCCGGCCCTGTTATTACTAGCTCGGCCTTGCTACCTTTGGCTGCGAGCGCTTCGGTGTTCTTGTAGATATCGCCGTAGGCGTGCCTCGCTATCGTGATCGGCTTCGTCCACGTGGGAATGTAGGCCTCGATGCCACGCACCAAAATAGGCGCGCGAAATACGGTTCCGTCGAGAATCGCCCTGATGGTGCCGTTGGGTGATTTGTACATTTCTGTCAAATTGTACTCTTTCACGCGCTCCGCATTCGGAGTAATTGTCGCACATTTGACACCGACGCCGAGCTTTTTTATTGCGTTGGCCGCATCGACTGTGATCTGGTCATGGGTCTTCTCCCTCTCTTTTAGGCCGAGGTCGTAGTATTCCGTTTTGAGCTCCACGAACGGCTCGAGCAATATCTCCTTCACGAGCTTCCAGATGATGCGCGTCATTTCATCTCCGTCCATCTCGACCAGTGGCGTGTGCATCTTTATTTTGTCAGACATAAATTCCTCCGTTTTGTTATAATTATCGTAGTTACTGTACATTATCTATTATGAACTATTTGGAGGGAAAAATATATGAAAGTTTTGTTGGTCAACGGGAGCCCTCATGAAAAGGGGACGACATACGCCGCACTCAGGACGGTTGCGGACGCCATAGAGGCGGAAGGCGCGGAAGCCGAAATCTATCATATCGGCGCGGAGCCAATCAGGGGTTGCGTCGGTTGCGGCCAGTGCAAGAGGGACAAGAACAATCGCTGCAAGTTTGATGGCGATGCCGTGAACGCTATCCTCGAGAAGTCCGAGACGGCAGACGGTTTCATCTTTGGCACGCCTACGTATTATGCATCGGCGAACGGGGCATTGGTATCAGTAATGGACAGAATTGCCTACGCGGGGAACGCTTTTTCCGGCAAGCCGGCGGGTTCGGTGGCCGTGGCGAGAAGGGGCGGAACGACGGGCGCTCTCGACGTGATAAACAAGTATTTCCCGATCAACAATATGCCGATGGTGGCCACTCATTACTGGCCGATTGCGTATGGAGCCACCTTTGACGATATAAGGGAAGACATTGAAGGCTTGCAGACCATGACGCTGCTCGGCAAGAATATAGTGTGGATGATTCGCTGCTTCGAGGCAGGGAAGGCCGCCGGAATCGAGCTGCCGACACTGGGCGAAAAGCGGGCGTGGACGAATTTCGTCAGATAGAAGCGTGTAAATTTTGAGTTTAAGTTTGAATTAAGCCGTGTGGGTTAGTATTTACTTATGAAGGTATTGATTGTGGAGGATGAACAGTATTTGGCGGAGGCGGTCGCTCAGGTGCTACGCAAGAACAACTTCGACGTTGACATTTCACTCGACGGCGAGGATGGATTTGATAACGCGCTTTCGGGGGTCTACGATGTCATTTTGCTCGACATTATGCTCCCAAAAATGGATGGGCTTACCGTCCTTCGGGAGCTCAGAAACGAGGAGATTTTCACACCGGTAATTCTCTTGACAGCCAAAGGTGAGACCGAAGATAAGGTGGTCGGACTCGATAGCGGTGCAGATGATTATCTCCCGAAACCGTTCAAGACGGAGGAGCTAATTGCGAGAATCAAGGCTGTAACGAGGAGACGGGGCGAATTCCGAAATGAGGATGTGCTCTCCTTTGGGGATCTTGAGCTCGACCCCCTCACTTTCGTTCTCAAGAGGGGAGGCGAGAAATATTCTCTCACACAAAAAGAGGCGAGGCTACTCGAGTACCTCATTACCAACAAAGACATCATGCTGTCATCGGACGCCATTATCGAGAAGGTCTGGGGCTATGACAGCGATGCGATGGATAGCAACGTTCAGGTTTACATATCATTTCTCCGGAAAAAATTCGCAGCACTCGGCTCCGAGGTTCGCATCAAAAACATCCGAAACTCCGGCTATATCCTTGAGTACAAGGCGTAGGAAGGCTTCATGTTTTCAAAATTACTCATGAGAGGCTCGCTCTTAGGGAAGCTCCGAAACAGGCTTCTGCTTATCAACCTCATCAGTCTGTCGGTCATCATGGCGGTCGCACTTTTCGTGATTTTCTTCATTACGTACAATAGATACCAGAGCGACATCGACGCGAGGCTCGACGCCATACCTGCGAGCGTTGTGGAAAATGCATATCTCGCGGAGGACGCTTCGACAAACATGAAGATAGAAATGCCCGAAGAGGATGGGGACGTGCAGGTTACCGGCGGCGGAAATTTGCCGGTGGATTACTCGAAATCCTTTGTTATCAACGTAACACAGGGTGGAAAGTTGTCCGTTTTCTCAATGATTGAGCTGAACGATAAGGAGTACGTGAAGGCGGCCACGGAGGCAATCGAAGGTGGCGGCGAAAGGGGCAAACTCACAATCAAAGATAGGAAGTGGGAATATCGATTGCAAGCCTGCACCGACCTGTCTGCAGGGTATATGACCAGCATCGTCTTTGTCGATATTGAGGAATCTGCGAAAACGATGGCGGGGCTTTTGATAAGCATGATAATAGCCGGGGTCGTCGGCATCGTCATAATATTTTTCGTCAGCTGCCTATTCGCGAACAAGGCGATGCGGCCGGTCGAGGAAAGCATGGAGAAGCAGCGAAGGTTCGTGGCGGATGCTTCCCACGAACTAAAGACGCCACTCGCAATCATAGACGCGAACGCCGAGGCCGCGAAAAACTCCGACGATCCCGACAAGTGGATAGGGCGAATAGAGGAAGAGTCCGTTCGCATGAACAAGCTGATTGAGAGCCTTCTATACCTCGCGCGCACAGAAGACGCGAAGCCGGAGACGCTACCATTCGATTTGGTTTCGGTGGTCAGCGGTGAAATAGGGCGAGTCGAAGCCGTGCTATTTGAAAAGGGAATCGAGCTTAGGCTCTATGGCGAGGACGAGTCTATCATCGTCAACTCTGACAAGGAAAAAATCCAACAGGCAATCCTTATTTTGCTCGATAATGCGGTGAAATATACGGGCACGGGCGGGCACGTCGATGTCAGTGTGCAGAAAAATGACAAGTTTGGCGTGGTGTCGATTGTGAACTCTGGAGCATACATCGAACCTACGGATTTGAGGAAACTCTTCGACCGTTTCTATCGGGCGGACGAGTCGAGAAGCCAGAATGCCGGAAGTTACGGCCTCGGTTTGTCAATCGCCAAGACGATTGCCGGCCGCCTCGGTGCGAGCCTGTCGGCCTCGTCAACGAAACTTATCTCAGAAGAAGGCGGTGCATTGAACACTTTCGTATTGAAAATCCCGATGTAAACAAGTATAATTCAAGGGCACGGCTTGTGAACCGGGTTAGGATCCACAAGGGGATGAAACTAGTTAGCTGAATTAGAAAAAAATAAATATGCCCGCGTAGCTCAGGGGATAGAGCACTGGTTTCCTAAACCAGGTGTCGGATGTTCGAATCATCTCGCGGGTGCCAAACAAAGCCCGCAATTCCAACGAATTGCGGGCTTTGTCGTATCGACTTGTAGCTTTTACGGTGATGAAATTACTGTTTCAAACTACCATTTCTTGTTACGACTGTGGCAATTTATGTCTCACTTCGGCATTTTGCCGAAGTAATGCCGAAGTAATGCCGAAGTTGTTGCCGAAGTACAGCAGTAATGCTATAGTATAAGAATGATAATAGAAGACTTGATACAACAAATCAGACTTGAAAATAGCGACAATGCGTTCTGCGAAGCGAAGAAAGCGCTCGGAGGATTTCCAGAGAATGTCGTTGAATCAATCTGTGCATTTGCAAATACCCCTAAAGGAGGAGTGGCCATCTTCGGACTGGACGAAGCAGAAAAATTCAAGACTACTGGCGTATACGATGTAGCTGATTGTCAGAAACGATTGGCTGCTATTGCAAGAGATTCACTTATCCCCAATGTCACGATATTGACAGAGGTAAAACCATTTGAAGAAAAACAATTAGTGGTTGCAACTGTAGTTGAGGCGAGCGAAAGTATAAAACCAGTAAAAGTAAAGAAAACTGGTGTCGCATATATAAGGCAATACGATGGGGATTACCAACTTTCAAAGCTTGAGGAACAATTATTTATTGCAAATAGAGGTCCAAGCTTATTTGATTTAATCATTGTAGATGGAGCTTCGATAACAGATCTGGACGATACACTCGTTCGAAATTATATTACAACCCGAAAGCAAAACAACATTGTATTAAATAAAATGGATGATGATGAAATCCTACTTCGAACTGGTATCGTTACTTCTGATAAACAAATCACAACAGCCGGCTTGTTGGCGTTGGGGACGTATCCACAGCAGTTCATAACCAACTATGCGATTCAAGCCAGTGTTCAGATTGGCGACGATGACAATATCAGAGCTATTGACCCAGTGTTTATTACAGGGCCAATAGCAACAATTCTAGAAACCGCACTCGATTGGGTTCTCAGAAATGCAGGTACTTATTTAGAGAATCTACCTGATGGCAATGTCCGTTCTGTTCCCAACTTTCCAGAAGTGGCTTGTCGCGAGCTTATTTCCAATGCGCTTATTCACCGCGATCTGAATCCAATATCTTTATCTACTCCAATCTCACTCATTATCAAGGATGGTGAATTGGTAATTTCAAATCCTGGTGGATTATATGGAGTTACCGTAGATACATTGGGAAAGACGGCACCTCAGTCAAGGAATGAAAAGCTTTCTGAAATCTGCCAGAATATCACCACCCAAGGCGGCGATAAAGTCGTTGAACGACTCGGCACTGGAATACCCAACATTCGCAAATCTCTCAAGGAAGCAGGACTACCCGATGCATTTTTCTATGACCAAGGGATTCGGTTTACTGCCAAACTCACAAACAAGAGTCTTTCACATACCGCTGCTATACCACGCAAAGCAAGCAGTAATTATGATTTGATATTAGTGGCCTTATCCAAAGGAGAATTATCTAGAGCGGAAATTGAAAAAATAACGGGATTAACAAAAGACAAAGTAAGGCGTTCTTTGAAAGCACTGATGGACAGTGGGAAAGTTGTCAGGAATGGCAAAGTAAATAGCCCAACATCAAAGTACGAAGTAAAGTAGGGAATTAGGCAACGCATACTTTGCATTATTCAGAGAAAAAATGTAAAGTATGGTTTGCATTTTTGTTAGAGAAAATGTAATATGTACATAGCATTAGGAGGATGATATGGATATTACATCAACTGAAAATCTACTAAAAGTATTGGCAGCATTTAATCCGTGGTGGAAATCAGGAACGGTTAGATCTGAGTTCAGTAAAAGCTATAAGAGATTTGCCTTTCATGAGGCATCGAAACTCTTAAATAGTGAAGATTTTCGTCGAACGGTTGTCCTTACAGGCACAAGGCGCGTGGGGAAAACTACTATTCAGTATCAACTTATCGAACAATTATTACTATCTGGCGTATCACCGTCTCGCATCTTATTCGTATCGCTGGATCACCCATTACTAAAACTTTGCAAGCTTAATGAAATATTAGATTGTTATCAAGGGAATATATATGGGGAGGAAGATTGTTTCTACTTCTTTGATGAGGTTCAATATGCTTCCGATTGGGATCAGTGGGTGAAAACCATTTATGATACCAAGCCACTTTCACGAACTGTGGCGACTGGATCAGCAAGCCCTGTACTAAAGAAGAAAGCTACTGAGAGTGGTGCAGGGAGATGGTCGATTATTCAGGTTCCAACATTGTCATTCTTTGAATACTGCGAACTGCTTGAAATCAAAGACCGTCCAATATTATCGGAAGATGTTAGGCCCACGGCATTGCTAAAATATAAAAAACAAGATCTCAATATTCTCTTGGGTAAATTATCCGTCCTGCAAACACATTTCAATCGATATTTGCTTGTCGGTGGATTTCCGGAACTTGCTCTTGCAAAGGATGATTTCATGGCGCAATCCATCATGAGAGAAGATGTGGTAGATAAAGTACTAAAGCGAGATATCCCCTCGCTGTATAAAGTTCGGAACTCAACAGAATTGGAGCGAATATTCCTATATATTTGTTATCATTCATCAAATATCATTGCTATTGATGCTATTAGCAAGGAATTGAATGGTGTGAGCAGGGCAACAGTAGAAGATTATATCGGATATATGGAAAGTGCAAATTTGATATATAGAAGTTATCCGGTTGATTTGGGTGGCAAAAAAGTTCTGAAGGCAAAGGCGAAAATATATATTGCCGACGCTGCAATCAGAAATGCCGTGCTAATGGATGAGAATTTAACAATTGATCCAGAGGAACTTGGTATTACGGTTGAGACGTCTGTATATAAGCATGTTGCAGCATTTTACTATCAGAACACGACAAAAGTTGGATATTATCGCGGTGGGAAGAAAAACAATGAAATCGATGTCATTGTAGAGTTTCCCTCCGGCAAGATATTAATTGAAGTCAAATACAGGGACAAAGCAAGCATAAATTCTAATGATGCCATTTTTTGTCTCGCAGACGAAGCTGCTAGTTCGCTTGTAATAACGAAACGTGCAGATGATTATGGCATACAGCCATCAGCAGGACACAAGAAGATTCTCAGGCTACCAGCTTTCGCCTTTTTATATCTTCTTGGCAATGCAGAGAAAAATGGATACAGAGGTCGCAAATAATTCCCGTTTATCGCGTATCGTTTTATCTTATTCCGTGAAATCGCCGTGGTAGTGCTGTATAATGAATTTATAGGCATTTGCAGGCAAAATTGCTTTTAGACTTTCAGACTCGAGGAATTATGGCAAGAGACAAGTACGAGATATTAGTGGAAGAGAATAGGTTGCTCGTTCGGGAAAACGAGAAACTTAGGCGTGCCGTTACTTTGCCGAAGGCTACTGCTGAAAATGCGGAAGATTTTAGGCTCGAGCTCAATATGAACCTACTCCTCAACAATATTCGCGACTCTATTCTGTTTTTCGATATCGCCGGTCGGCTGAATTATTGTTCAAAATCCTTCCTTGATGCCATAGGTATCGATGAATTCGCTTCCATTAAGGGCAAGCGAATGAGTGAAATTCTTGCAGATTTACTGCCGCAGGAAAACATAGCTCAAATCATTGGCATGGCTTATGATTTTGCAAAAGGGCTGGAAGTTCGTTCATTAGAAATGCAGTTGAGACTCGACTTGAGGAAGACTGGCGTCGTTCGGGATTATCTGATTGAGGTCACCATTCTCCTTGACGAGAGCGGCGGAAGCGAGGGTTTCATCATGCTCTTCTACGACACGACTGACTTCATGAACGCTCGTCGTGAGGCTGAGAAGGCAAACGCTGTGAAGTCGGATTTTCTCGCGACAATTTCACATGAGATACGCACTCCGATGAATGCGGTTATTGGTCTGACGAGTATGTTTGAGGAAACCAAACTCAATAGGCGCCAAAAGGATTTGGTTGAAAGAATAAAGATGTCATCGGCGAATATGCTCGATCTCATCAACGACTTGCTTGATTTCTCAAAAATCGAGGCCGGCAAGCTCGAAATCGTCAATGATTACTTTGATCTTTCAGAACTTCTGTCGGGAGTCAGGTCGCTTTTCAGCCAGATGATGTTGCAGAAGGATCTCAAATTTACCTGCAATTTCGCAGATGATTTGCCTCAGGTGCTTTATTCCGACAGCAAGCGCGTTCGCCAAATTATGGTCAATTTGCTCAACAATGCCTACAAGTATACTCCGAGCGGCTCAGTAATTTTCAACGTGGAAAAGATGCCGAACGATGTCCTCAGCATTTCCGTTATCGATACGGGTGTGGGCATCCATAAGGAAGAGCAAGAGAAGCTATTCAAGGCGTTTGAGCAATTGGATCAAGTCAGAAATAAGCACATCGCCGGAACTGGTCTGGGGCTTGCCATTACTAAGAGAATTTGCGATTTGCTCGATGGCACGATTGAGGTGCAGAGCGTATACGGCGAAGGCTCAACTTTCCGTGTTACGTTCCCATTCAAGGCAGGAACGGAGGAAGACATCTCCAGAGACGAAAAAATGGCACCGAAATTCACCGCGCCGGAAGCACGGGTTTTGATTGTCGATGATGTTGAAATAAACTTGGAGATAACCCGCTTTCTGCTCGACAAATTTGAGATTCAGTCGGCTATAGCCTTGGACGGCAAGGTGGCGACAGAGTTGGTTGCGTCGGAGCATTTTGACCTCGTGCTTATGGACCAAATGATGCCTATCATGGATGGGATTGAGGCGACTCGAATAATTCGGAGGAATGAAGACCCTGCCACCCATATCCCCATCGTGGCACTCACAGCCAACGCCATTACTGGGGTAGATGAGATGTTCAAACGTGAGGGATTTGACGGGTTCATCTCCAAACCCATAGATTCGGCAAATCTCGCGTGGACCCTCTTCGAGCTACTTCCAAAGGAGTTAATCATCACATGATTTACTACATTGCCGACACGCATTTTGGTCACAGCCATATCATTCAATATTCGCATCGCCCATTTGCGGATGTGGCGGAAATGGATAGGACTCTCATAAAAAATTGGAATTCCCGCGTTACAGACAATGACGACATATACATTTTGGGCGATTTATTCTTCAGAAACGACTATTCGGCGGAAGATGTTTTGGACAAATTGAAGGGGAAGAAGCACCTCGCGATAGGAAATCACGATCAATTTTTGAACACGATTGATGCTGAGAAATATTTTGAGGAAGTGGCAGACATATTGGAAGTAACGGACGGGGGCAATCGAGTAATTCTCTGTCATTATCCGATACTTGTTTGGAAGGCCAGCCACAGGGGTAGCTACCATTTGTATGGGCATGTTCACAACACCAAACACAACTGCACAGAAGCCCAATGGAATATCCTGATGGGCGCAGACCACGCCTTCAACGCAGGGGTGGACGTGAACGGCTATATGCCGGTGACGTTTGACGAGGTCATAGCCTACAATCTTGCCTTTCGGGAACAGGAGTTATCACCTGCGTATGTCTAAGCGAACCGCAATTCCTATTACTGATATAGATGGATTTCGGATTGGAAGTTCGGAAAATCCCGACGCCGCGACGGGAGTAACCGTCGTTGTTTGCGAGCACGGAGCTTCGGCGGGCGTGAGCGTGAGGGGCGGCGGGCCTGCGACCAGAGAGACCGAGCTCCTATCTCCGAATGCGACGGCGGAAAAAATTCATGCGGTCGTCCTTTCCGGCGGAAGTGCGTTCGGGCTCAACGCTGGTGGCGGAGTAATGAAGTTCCTTGAAGAACGGGGCATTGGTTACGAAACGGCTTATGGGATAGTTCCACTCGTCTGCGGTGCTTCGCTTTACGATATAGGAATAGGTGATGGCAAGATTCGCCCCGATATGGACATGGGATATGCGGCTTGCGAGTCGGCTTTTTCCGGCGGCGACATAAGAGATGGCTGCTTTGGTGCCGGCACAGGTGCGACTATCGGCAAATACCGTGGTGCGGAGTTCATGATGAAATCGGGCATAGGAACTGCCGCAGTTCAGATTGGCAAAATTCAGTGTGGTGCAATCGCAGCTGTGAATGCACTCGGCGATGTAATAGATGTAGACGGAACTATTTTGGCTGGCATGCGGAGTCCCGATGGTGTGGGCTTTGCGAACACAGCAGGTCTCATTACTGGTGAGGTGGCGGTGCCGAAGGATGTCTACAACACGAATACGACGCTCGGAATAATTCTCACAAATGCAGACATTACGAAGTCCGTTTCCAACCGTGTTGCGGCGGTGGCTCACGATGGATTTGCAAGGGCGATCAGCCCTGTCCACACTTCGGCCGACGGCGACGCAATCTTCACAATGGCGTCAGGCACGGAAGCGGGCGTAGAAATCAATCCCGACGCACTGGCCCAACTGTAAGCAGAACTGATGGCAACCGCGATTCGGAATGCAGTCCGCTCTGCAACCACCACCCGCGGAGTCCCCGCCCTATCCAATCTGCGGTAGCGACTTGATAAACATATGTTTATCATTTTGCTGTTTTGTGGTATAGTGACAGTTACAAGGCATACTGAACTTACCTCATTATTGTCGAAAGGACTGACATATGGATAACAGCAAGGAATTCGCGGAACAGAAACAGATTCAATTATTTGAGGATAAGCGGATTCGCACCGCATGGGATGAGGACGCGGAGGAGTGGTATTTTTCTGTAGTCGATGTCGTGGCTACATTGGCTTGTAGCACAAATCCGACAGACTACCTTAAAAAAATGAGAAAGCGTGACGAGTTACTCTCAAATTACATAGGGACAAATTGTCCCCGGGTAGCAATGAAAACATCAACAGGCAAAATGAGAATGACATTAGCTGCGAACACAGAACAAATCCTTCGCAGTTGCTCGAAAAAGTCGTAGAGGAAAGATAAGGGAGGGGTTTGTTGGAAACTTTAGTACATCCTTGGGGCGCTGTTTATGACTCGGAATCTCGAATTTTGATTTTGGGGACTTTTCCTTCGCCAAAATCCAGGGAGAACGGATTTCCTTATGGGCATCCGCAAAACATCTTCTGGCCTACGCTTGCTGAAGTTCTGGGGAAGGAAGTGCCTGCGGCGGATGCGGCGGCGAAGAAGATGTTTCTTCTTGAAAATCATGTGGCACTCTGGGATGTCCTTCACTCCTGCAAGATTGACGGCGCATCGGACTCGAGTATTCGCGAACCCGTCGCAAATAAGTTCAAGCCCATTATTGAAAGCTCAAAAATTACTAAAATATTCACTACGGGCAAGAAAGCTACGGAGTTGTTCGAGAAGTACTGTACAGGCGAGTCCGGTCTCAGCCCCATATATTTGCCATCGACCAGTCCCGCAAATCGCGCCTTGCAGGCAAAGCCCGAATTCAAGGAAGCTTGGTCGCAGGTCAGCGAAGCGATTTTAGAAAAATCACGGTGAGGTTTTGCGAATCCTCATATGTCCCATTGGTATTCGTCCAAGGGGACGCGGCCGTCCTCTCCAAATATTACTCCCTCGTCTTCCAGATAAACGACTTGCATATTTGGGCCGCCGAAGGCGAAGGCGGACGAAACTTCGCCGAGCCTGTTCACGACTCTGTGGCAGGGAATGTGCTCGGGATCGGGGTTGACATGGAGGGCATAGCCCACGACGCGCGACCACCTAGGATTGCCGGCGAGCCTTGCAATTTGGCCGTAGGTCGCGACCCTGCCCTCGGGTATCTGCCTGACGACATCGTAAATTATTTCAAACGAATTCTTTGCCATAGAGCTATTTTAGCATATTTCCGCAGAATCGAGGTATGATATGATAATTATTATCAAGGCGAGAATAATGAGAATAATGACACGGTTAAATGAATGGTTAAATGAGGTGAAGAATTGATGAGTGATACAGTAACTGCCGCGGAGATGAAGGCGTTGGATTCCTACACGATAGAAGTGATGGGGGTGCCTTCCATGGTTCTCATGGAACGAGCCGCTCTGGCAGCCGTGGAAGTGCTCGATGGTAGCGATTTCGATTTGGCGAAGGTTCTCTGCGTGTGCGGCACAGGGAACAATGGCGGCGATGGTTTAGCTATTGCAAGACTGCTCCTGCTGAAAGGTATTGATGCAGAAGTCCTTCTCGTCGGTGATGGCGCAAAATGCAGTGTGGAAACAAAAGAACAGATGACGATTGCTAGGAACTATGGAGTTTCTATATACGAAAATGACCTCAAGGTTTTTGAAAATGGACATACGACCATGGTGGATGCACTTTTCGGCATAGGCGGAAACCGGCCTATTGCCGGAAAATATGCCGATGTGATAGAGAGGCAGAACAACTCAAATGCGGATATATTGGCTGTCGATATTCCCTCCGGCATTTCAGCGGACACTGGGGAAATTCTCGGCACAGCGATACGTGCCAAAGCCACCGCCACCTTTGCCTTTAATAAAGTTGGTCTGACCATATCATCTGGCAAAGAATACGCAGGCAAAGTTACCGTAAAAGATATTGGCATTTACAGAAAATAGGGCTTGCAATTGATGGAAAAATATGGTAAAATGTATTTATTAATGTATTCATTGATATGATTTACCACTTTAACTGAGAGGAAGGTCCAATTGGAAGACAGCAGAAAAATACTTGAGAATTACTTCGGCTACGATGAATTTCGCGAAGGTCAGGAGGCCATCATTGAGAATATCCTGCAAGGTCGCGATTCCATAGGAATCATGCCCACAGGGGCGGGCAAATCAATTTGTTATCAGGTGCCGGCGATGATGCTAAAGGGCGTGACCGTCGTTATTTCACCGCTGATTTCCCTGATGAAAGATCAGGTGCAAAGTCTGATTCAGGCGGATATTCCCTCGGCGTTCATCAACAGCAGCTTGAGTGCAGAAGGCTACGATGACGTTTTCAGGCGTGCCAAATCCGGCGACTTCAAGATTCTCTACGTCGCACCGGAGAGACTTTCGGCACCTGACTGGCAGAAGCTGACAGAAACCCTGGAAATCAGCATGGTTACAGTGGATGAGGCACACTGCATATCTCAGTGGGGTCAGGATTTTCGGCCATCATATACGGATATTCCTGATTTTATAAACGGCTTGGAAGAGAGGCCGGTCGTTTCGGCATTCACGGCAACGGCGACCGCTCGGGTCAGAGACGACATTGAAAGACAACTCGCACTCGAAAATCCATTCACGATGTTGACGGGATTTGACAGACCGAACCTCTACTATGAGGTGAGAAAGCCGAAGAACAAGTTGAGCGAATTGATGAAGCTTCTCAGCTCAAGAAAAGATCGGAGCGGCATCATCTACTGCTCGACGAGAAAGAATGTCGAGGAAGTTTGCGAGGCACTCATAGGGTCGGGATACGACGCCACGCGGTATCATGCAGGTTTGAGCGATAGGGAACGCCGCGCAAATCAGGAAGATTTTCAGTATGACAGAAAGTCCGTCATGGTCGCGACCAACGCTTTTGGCATGGGGATAGACAAGTCAGATGTGGGCTTTGTCATTCATTACAATATGCCCAAAAATCCTGAGAGTTACTATCAGGAGGCGGGGCGTGCAGGTAGAGATGGTAGCCCTGCTGATTGCATCCTGCTCTACAGTGGGCAGGATGTGAGAACCAACCAGTTTCTGATAGAGAAGAGCCTCGAATCCAATCCGGATTTGTCTCCGGCGGTGAGGGCTTCGCTGATGAAGAAGGATATGGAACTTCTGGCACGCATGACTTTCTATGCGACGACCACGGATTGTCTAAGGGGCTACATCCTCAAGTATTTTGGCGAAAAGGCGGAGATTTATTGCGGAAACTGCGGCAGTTGCAATACAGAGTTTGAAGAGGTTGATGTTACGATAGAGTCGCAAAAAATCATATCATGCATAGTCAGAATGGCCAACTGGGACCAGACCTACGGTCGGGCTTACGGGAAGAATATGATTGCGGATGTGCTCAGGGGCAGCTCGGCGGAGAAGGTGCTGCAAGCCGGATTTGATAGGTTATCCACCTACGGTATCATGGAAGATGTCCCCAAAAAGCGCATTATAGAAATCATCGACTGTCTGAACCGCAAGGGTTTTATTCGCATTACTGAGGACAAGTATCCGGTCGTGGGTTTGACGCCAAAATACAAGGAAATCATCGGCGGCGAAACTAGCCTCACCATCAAATTGCCGAAGATAGAGGAACGGAAGGAAGTAATTCCTGCACATAAAAAAGCCGAGGAAGGGCCGACTTCGACCGAGTTGTTCGGAAGGCTGAAAATCCTGCGGCGGGAGTTGGCCGATGCGGCAGGCGTTCCGGCTTTCGTAATATTTTCGGATGCTACCTTGCGCGATATGTGCAGGATTTTGCCGCGAAATGAGGAGGAGTTTCTCGAGGTGTCGGGAGTCGGAACGGCAAAGTTGGAGCGCTATGGCAAGGCGTTCATTGCTGCAATTGCCGAGCCTATAGCGTGAGAAATCCCAGCGGACACGCACAGACAAAGCGGCAGGCGGAATTCGAGATTGAGAAAGCACCTCGAAGGTCGTATAATCAAGAACAATAGGAAATTTGCGGGAAAAGGAGAATGGAAAATGGCGGACTTCATCATCAGACCGGCGGAAAGACGTGACTGCAAGGCAATACTGGATCTCATAAAGGGATTGGCAGAATACGAGAAAATGCTTGAAGAATTTTCAGGCACCCCCGAATTGTTGGAGAAGTGGCTGTTCGATGAACCTGTAGCCGAAGTGCTGGTTCCGGAAGTGGCAGGGCAAGTGGTTGGCTACGCTATATTTTTCCATAGCTTCTCAACGTTTCTTACGAAGCCGGGAATATACCTTGAGGATGTATACGTGGAACCCGAATTTCGCGGGCGCGGAATAGGAAAGGCCCTTCTATCGAAGCTGGCGAGCATAGTCATCGAGCGAGGCTATGGCAGGCTCGAATGGGCATGCCTCGACTGGAACAAGCCGAGTATGGATCTATATCTGTCCCTCGGAGCAGTTCCTCTCGATGGCTGGACAACGCTCAGATTGACCGGAACCAAACTCGAGGAACTATCAAAAAGCTGCCATAGCAATCAGGCAGGCCGCTAATAGTAGCACTCTTTCGCGACCGCCTCAAACTTATCCGAAACTTTCTCAAACACATCAATCAGTGATGGATCAAAATGCGTGCCTTTCCCCTCGAGGATGATTTTCTTTGCAACTTCGGTGCTGAAAGGCTTCTTGTAAGGCCTCGGAGATATAAGTGCATCGTAGACATCAGCTATCGCCATAAGCCTTCCTTCGAGCGGGATATCAGTGCCGGAAAGTCCTGCCGGATAGCCTGAACCATCCCATTTTTCGTGATGTGCTCCAGCAAACAGTCGCGCGTGCTTCAGGAAAGAATGCTCATTTGTATTCTCTTCAATCCTCTTGATAGCCTGCACACCGACTGCGGCGTGAGATTTCATGGTTTCAAATTCCTCATCCGTCAGCTTGCCCGGTTTGTTTAGGATAAGATCGCTGATGGCAATTTTCCCGACGTCGTGAAGCTGAGCAGATTGAAGCAAATAACGCATATCCCAGTTTTTCACCTCGTCCATGTAGATGTCGTCTTCCATCATTTGATCGATTAGAAGCTTTAGATAAGTCTGCGTGCGTGAAATATGACCACCGGTAATATCATCACGGAATTCGACCAAATCCGCCACGGTGCTCAACACCGCACTCTGAAGATTCATGACGTGTTCTGTCTGCCTGGCCACCATTCCCTCGAGATTTTCATTGAAATCAACGAGCTGCTTCCTCTGCGATTCGATGAAAAGATGATTTTCGATACGTTTCAAAAGAAGGGGAGCAGAAAATGGCTTGGTGACATAGTCTATTGCCCCTAGGCTCAGCCCCTCGAGTTCACTGCCTTCGTCGGATCTTGAAGTCAGAAAAATCACGGGAATCTCCCACCATTTAGGATTGTCCTTGAGTTCCTTCAAAGCCTCATACCCATTTTTCTCAGGCATTTCAATGTCGAGCAGTATTAAATCCGGCGTGATGGTTTCAAGTATGTCAAACATAATCTCGGCAGAGGGTGCCGGATAAACCTTGTAATTCTCCTTCAAAATAGTTTTCCCCGCGGTTAGATTTGCTGCATTGTCATCAACAAGCAGTATCTTTTTCAATTCCTTTTCCATGTTAATCCTCCTTCAATCGCTCAGCGATTTTCTTGAATGCGAATAGATCTGCTTGTTCCCTCAACCAAGTTACCAGATCTGCCCCAACTTTATATTGATACTTCTCCAATTTCCTCAAAGCCTCCTCCACGAGATCGGTATCGTAGAGCTGGCAAGCTTCCCGTATTTGATCCAAAACTTCTTCGTCAGGCGTGTATTTCTCAGGCCTCAGATGATCATATTCATCAGTTTTGGGTAATGCGGCATTGATTGCCGCTATGAGCGAGTTTAGATTTTCAGCAAAAGGCTCGTTGTTTTTCAAAACAAACTGCATGTCGCCCGACTTCGCTGCGTGCTCGAGGGACTCCGCTCTTGCCCCCACTTCCATCGCTCCTATGCTGCGGCTACTGCTCTTGATGCCGTGCACCACAATGGCATAGTCCTGTAGCCTCGCCTCCCCGTCCTCTATGTAATTCTTCATATCTTGAAGAAGTGATGGTGTATTTGTAAGGAAGGATTTTAAAACCTCGAGATATGCGGTTTCATTATCATCAAAGCGTGCTACGCCGGCATGTAAATCTAAGCCAACGATTGAGCTCAGCTTTCCAGTAATTGGTTTTGCTCCCTTGGGTGCGACCTGAAGGCCTCCGCGCCTGTCATGCCCTGTCCGTCTATTACCAACACGTCTACGTTCAATACCGCTACGGTGATCAAGCCCGTAACGAACGTGCCCCGAAAAATGCTCGGAAGATTGCCCGTGCGACTTCTCTTGGTTTTTATCTCTGACCCATTGATTGATGGCTGCATCCAGACGCATGATGTCGATAGGTTTTGGTATGAAGGCTTGGAACCCATTGTTCAGGAACATCTCTTCATTGCCCAGAATCGCGTTTGCAGTAAGTGCTATTATCGGAACCGTCTTCGCATAATCCGTCCCGATTTCCTCCCTGATAATTTTCACAGCCTCAATGCCGTCCATGCCCGGCATCATATGATCCATGAATATCGCGTTGTATTTTTCCTTCCCGTTCCTCACGAGCTCTATCGCCGCAGGTCCGTTACTGGCACAATCAACCGTCATGCCATATGGATTCATCATCCCCCTCGCGACGTCCAAATTTGTCTGTACATCATCGACGACAAGCACTCTTGCGTATGGAATGAATGCACGCACCATCTTTGAACTCCTGTCTCGCTTTTGGACGGTGTAACGGAAGGACCTCAGATTTTTCACGACCTCAGAGCCGATGGGCACATCACTTGCCACCGTTTGCTTGATACGAACCGTGAAACGACTTCCCTTGCCGTATTCACTTTCGACTGAAATCTCCCCGTCCATCAGTTGAACCAGTTGCTTCGTGATTGCAAGTCCCAGACCCGAGCCTTCAATTTTGCGATTTCTCTTTGAGTCCAATTGGCTATAGTCCAAGAATAGTTTTTGAACATCTTCTTGACGTATGCCCATGCCTGTATCGGTGACGGAGGAAACAAGCCACCCGTCTCCGTCTTTTTCTTCGTAGCTGATATTCCACTCAACGCTGCCTTCCTGCGTATACTTGAATGCATTCGATAGGAGATTGTTGAAAATTTGCTTCAAGCGAAGTTCGTCGCCTATCAGCCTACTAGGCAAGTTTTCATCGATGTTGAGCGTGAATTCAATTGGTTTTGAGCCGATGCGAACGATGTTCAAAGTCGTTGTATCGTTTATCAGGCTGGGCAAATCGTAGTCCCCATCGACGAGCTCAAACTTTCCGGACTCGATTTTTGAAATGTCGAGAATATCATTTATCAGGCTGAGCAATGTCATGCCCGAGTTGTATACGCGCTCAAGATTTCCGTAGGCTTCGCTTCCGAGACCGCCGGCATCGAGTGTCAATTCGGATAGCCCTATGATGGCATTCAGGGGCGTCCTCATTTCATGACTCATATTTGCGAGGAAATCCGATTTTGCTTCCGCGCCAGCAACCGCATCTTCGCGAGCCTTCACCAAGTCAATCATCAAAGCGTTTTGCAACATTGCATTCGAAAAGAGCAGTCCTCCTGAGCGAATTATATCCGCTTCTTCGGCCGTGAATGTGCGAGCACTATGACAGTCATCCAAGGCAAGAAATCCCCAGAACTCATCTTGATAGAAGATGGGGACGACAAGAATTGCGAGAATGTCCTGCGGCAAAAGCTGAGATTGCTCAACTTCTGTGAAATCGCTTACCGAGCCGCTTATGATTTTGCCTGAAGCGAGGGTATCTTCCCAGCCGGGAAGTGTCCCGTAATAGGAAACATCTTTGACTATATCCCTGCCGTCTTGCGGTTCGGCAAATTCTGACCATTCATATAGCTGAGAGCAATAGAGCTCACCGTCAATCCTAGTATTTTTCCAGATGCGCATGCGATCGACGCCCACGCCTTGCCCGATCATGCCGAGGCATCTGTGAATAGCATTTTCGAAATCATCTTCTTCAGCTCCCAGCAGCATGGCCGTAGCACCGTTGATCGTATTCAGGAGACGTTCCTGATTCCTTATCTTGACGAAGGGTTTCTCGACTATCTTCGATGCAAATAATGCCGCTACAGCGCTGAGTATGATGCATATAAGGCCAACTATAAGAAGGCCGTCGGTAACTCTGTTTGCAGGACTCTCTGCCGTTGGTGCGACAACGCCGAGGGACCAACCGACCTTCGATGCCGTAATGGGCATGTATGCACAAATTCGCGATTCACCACCTATTGAGAAACGGCCTATACCGCTCTCTCCCTTTGTCATTTTAGAGACGGTCGCGGCGATTTCGCCATATTCCTTCTCGTTATCCTTTGCCAACTCCATAAAGTTGTAGCGCTCAGAAACCCAATTCTTTCGTGGATTGGCAATTATTGTCCCGTCAGCATCATCTATAAAGATATGACCTGTTTCCCAAATCCTGTAGTTTTGGAGGAGGTTTCTAAAGTAGTAGCCGTCAATCGTAACCGACAGTATGCGCTCATCGGTCATAGGAACATAGACGTATATTACTAAATTTCCGTGATCATCCTTACTCGTGCTTGAAATTACGCTTTCACCCTCGAAGGCGCGTTTCGCATATTCGGAACCGGCCAAATTTGCGGGAGTAGGTGAACTGCCGACCGAGTCAATATCACCATTTTTGTCGAGCACTGAAAGAGCGATGAAATTGCTGTAGTTCGCAAGCTCCTCCTCCATGATCATGTGAAGATCCTCCGGTTCGGTCTTCGCCAAATAATGTGCAATCATAGCTCCGTCAGCTTTGAGAAGATTTATTTCCGTGCTGACGAGATTGTCCGCAATTTGCCCGACCACCACCATATCGCCTTCGATGGTTCTTTCGAGATTGTCCTTGGTGAAAATTATGCCGGAGGCAATACCTATTATTACGACCACTATAGCTATCAAAATGATCGTAAAACCGATTTTGGCTCTGACAGACATTCCCATGTCACCTGATTTTGTCTGTTTTTTTATTATTCCCTTTATCGAATTCATTTTAATTCCTTACATGTGAAATAAAGAAATATCCTTACGCAATATATATACCCAAAAAAATCGCTGATAAACATTATAATATACCCAAAATGGCCAAAAACGCCGAATTTTACAGAAACTTTACCATAAAATGGCAAAATTTACCTATTAAATTTAAATTTGGGGGTAGACCAATCCATTTTATTGTGGTAATCTATCAACATAGAGAAGGTATTTGAAAACCTAATAATTAGCCCCAACCCTTATGAGGGACAGCAAATTCCCCAAAATGCCCCCTCATATATGATTGATAGGGAGACGCTATCCCCAATGGCGTCTCCCTTTATATTTTTGGAAGTTAGGATCGAAAATGGATACAGGCAACGACAAGCATGAAAAATTTGAGCTGGTGACAAAGAGTGCCGGCATCATCGCGGGATATACATGGGCGGCTTCAAATGAAACGAAAAAGGGCATTGTCTGCATCATCATTCACGGGATAATGGTGAGTGCAAAGGCCTACTCGAATGTAGCCGAGCCTATGGCGGACGCTGGCATAGATGTGATTTCTATGGATCTGCCGGGGCACGGCGAAAGCCCGGGGTCTCGCTGGGACATCGGGCCGAGGGACAGGGTGTTCTTTTTGATCGACGCTCTTTTGGGTGAGGCTCGAAGGAGATTTCCGAATGAGAAGATAGCAATTTTCGCCCATAGTATCGGAGGGAATATCGCGCTTGACTACCGCGTGAACGGGACGCTCTTTGATTTGCCCTATCTCTATGTCATTGCGGCTCCTTGGCTCACGCTTTCCGTTCCCATTCCGTTTTGGATAATTCCACCTGCGAGATTGCTGGCAAAGAGCAGACCGTCCTTTGTAATTTCTCAGAAGATGAAGGCGAATGAGGTTGCGGACAAACTCCCCGATGTGCCTGTCAATCGGAAAGGGCAGGTCAAGGTAGGCATCAGCGCGAGGGCTGGAGTCGAGGGTTGGGACGCTGCGAACAGGCTTCTATCTCATGCCGAAGAACCGAACAGCCTCAGCCCCGCTCTCATCATGCACGGAACGAACGATGACCTTTGCTCAATAGATGGTTCGAGATATTTTGCAGCACTGAATGTGAACAGTAATGTCACCTTGGTCGAGTTCGAAGGCTATCCCCATGATTTGCACGACGGGACGGACGGCACAGACGGAACGTTGCCAATACGCTTGGCGATAGACAAAATGCTGGAGGAATAAGATGTCATTCGCAGAGAAATTCAAAAATACGGTACACGACAATTTTGAGTTGAGCGCGGAAAAATATACCGAACTCGAGGACAAAATCGGACATTTCAAGGACATGTCGGAAGTCCTGACAAACTTCGCATACGCTACGGGCGGCGGCGATCCAAAGTCCATTCTCGACGTGGGCACGGGCACAGGTAGTGCAATCGAGGTCCTGCGCAAACACTTCACCTTTGCCAAACTCTACGGCATAGACATCTCCGAAAACATGCTCGATGTAGCCAGGGAGCGTTACCCGTTTGCTGACTTCACCTGCGGCGATGCGGAAGCCTTGGAGAATTACTATGAGGAGGAGCTCTTCGATTTCATCATCTATCCCGCCTCGCTCTTCCTCCTGCCAAATCAGGAGGCGTCGCTTGCCGGTGCGAAGAAGCTCCTAAGACCTGAGGGTTTGGTGGCGGCAAGCATACTCGGCGGTCTTTCCGAAAAGGAAGGGCGCGCTGTGAAGTCTCTTCCTGTGAGCACGAGCATCATCAAAAACGAAAGTCTCGTCTCACTTTTCTCTAAGTATTTCGGCGCTGTCCGTCACGAGCGGCATGAAATAGAACTGGGCGAGGATAGGGCGCGTGGCTTTTACCGTATTGAGGCTCAATCCGCCGGACTATTCCCGGGCAAGGCATATGAAGAACGCATAGAATTACTGGAAGAGGTCTTGGGCGACGCGAGGAAAAACAACTTTACGCTGATTCAATCTTGGGATTTGATCGCCGCAAAGCTTCCCTAGTCCATCTGCAAGGGGAGTTCCTCAGAGGTATTCTTCCTGTTCACAAATATGAGCAAATATGACGCGGCGAGTATGAGAGCTATGCCCACAAACATGTTGTAGGTGATGGCTTCGTGAAGCACGATGACCGCGACTATCGGGGCGATGACAGGCTTGAAGAAGAACACGATACTGCCTGTGGAGGCGTCCGAAAGTTTGATGGCGTAGAAGTAGAAGAGGTAGCCGAGACCCGTCGCCGCAATGCTCGCGTAGAGAAGAACCGGCAGATTTTCCAAAACGCCCGTGAGTATCGGTTTGTTCAGTATGAGAACCTCGACGAAGACCATTGCCGAGCCGCAGAGGAAGCTTCCGGCCGTCTGTGTGAATGGGCCGAGGTGGCCGACCGACTTCCCGCCTATTACACTGTAGATTCCCCATATCAGAGCCGCACCTATGGTTGCAGCGATACCAATGACCGTATTTCCGGCTTGAATATCCCACGGTCTTATCATCATGATGATGCCGATGAATCCAAGCGCGAGCGAGGCCACTTTGACCTTGTTCAACTTGTCGTCCTTCGTCATGAAGTGTGCAAAAACCATCGTGAATATTGGGTTGCAACAGAAGATGACAGCGACGGTTGATGCGTTTGAATGAGAAACGCCAAACTGAAACATCGACATGCAGACGGGAACATTGATGAAGCCGAGCAAGGGCAGAAAGGCCCAGTATTTTTTCGGCATGGGGGCTTTGGCGGTCTTCTTCATCGATTTTCTCTCGGACGCGGCTATCGGCAGAAGTATCAGGCCGCCTATGAGAAATCTCAGGAACGTGAGCTGCAGAGTATCAAAGCTGGCACCCGCGAGTTTCAGGGCGACTTCCATCGTTGAAAAGAGGAAGGCTGACAGAATGATAAAGATGATAAGTTTTTTCATTGAAGTTTTTCTCCTATTGCCGTTGCGGGCCAGTGCCGCAATACACTACAAAACATGGTTGTCGATGAGGCGGGTCTCTCCGATATAGACGGCCAACGCGATGAGAGACCCTTCACCCGCGAGCTGGATGTCTTCAAACGTGAGTGGATTCACAATCTTAACATAGTCTATCTTTGCCAGTGGCTCCGACCCGATCAGTTTGGTCATCTTCTTTATTATTTCATTGGCTCTGATATTTCCATCCGCCGCAGCCTTTGCACCTGCGAGTGCCGCTTTGCGCAGACATAGTGCGGCTTTTCTTTCTGCTGGAGACAGGTGCTTGTTTCTGGAGCTCATCGCCAGTCCGTCCGGCTCTCTCACCGTCGGGCAGGCTACGATTTCTATCCCTAAGTTGAGGTCTCTGGTCATATGCCTGATGAGCTCGAGCTGTTGAAAATCCTTTTGCCCGAAATACGCTCTATCGGGGCGCACTATATTGAAGAGTTTCGAAACGACCGTGAGCACTCCTCTGAAATGGCCTTCCCGCGAGAGGCCGCAGAGATGATTTGTAATGTCAGGTATATCGACGAAGGTCGAAAATCCCTCAGGGTACATTTCCGCCGCGCTTGGTGCGAATATCGCATCCGCCCCTGCAGCCTTTGCGGAAACCGCGTCCGTCTTCATTGTCCGAGGATAATTCAAAAGGTCGTCCGGATTGTCAAACTGCTTCGGATTCACAAATACGCTGACAATTGTCCTGTCGTTCTTATAAGCCGCCTTGCCTATCAGGCTCAGGTGCCCGTCGTGAAGAGCCCCCATGGTGGGAACAAGGCCAACGCTATCGCCGGCCTCCCTGCACTTCGCAAGATAAGTCCGAAGTTCATCAATGGTGTTAAAAATCAGCATTCAGTAATTCCTCCAATTTTGAATCGTCCCTATCCGGATGTGAAATTTTTGCCACCTTCAGTAATGCTTTGGAAAGCTCAACATAAGCCTCACGGTATTCGCTTTTCTGCAATACCTGAAGATGCTTAGCCACCGTAGCTACATCGCCTCTCTCGACAGGTCCTGTCAAAGCCGCCGCCACTCCCTTATTCGCAATATTGTTTGCGTTTTCTATGAAGAGGGACTTCCAAGCCTCGGAGGCAAAGTCCTGCGGCAAACCGCTTTCCTTGTATAGCTCTTCTCCGATATAAGCCGCTCCTACTACCAAGTTGCTGACGACGGCTGACGCTGCATGATAGAGGGGCTTGTTGTATGAATAAATCTTTGCTACAGGATTTCCCAAAACCGCAAAGAGGTTTTCCAGAACTGCCACCGCTTCTACCGTACCCTCTATCGTCCAGTAGACCGAGTTCATCTTTTCCCAAGTCTTCTCCCTGTCCGATATGGCGAAAAGAGGGTGGGCTGAACCAACGCCAGCAATTCCAAGCGCTTCAAGGTCGTCAAAATCACCCAAAACCTCATAACCCAAAGCCCCGCTACAGTGAAAGAAGTATTTGCCCGCAAGAGACTCATCTTCAGCCGATGTCAAAATCCCATCAAAAACCTCGGCGATAGCCCCGTCGGAAACCGTCAAAAATACAAGGTCGCTATCAGCCACCAATTCAAAGGCGGAAGCATAAGCCTTGCTCCCCGTGAACGCCGCCGCCGCTATGGCAGTCTCTGCCGTCCTATTGAAATAGCCCGAAAGGGTGTAGCCGTCCGCTTCGCCTGTGCCGGAGCGTGCCTCAGTAGAAAAATATTTTCCGATAGTCCAGCCAACTTTTCCCGCACCTATTATGCCAATCCTCATTTACCCTCGTTCCTCGAAATGAAATATCACACGTATTAGGTCTGTCATTCTGCGCGAAGTCGCAGAATCCAGTGCTCTAAATCATATTCATATATAGTATACTAAAAGCTGTGCATATTCGCACTCCGTTATTTGGGAACAGGAGAAACGAAGGGAAAAATGTTAGGCGGAATATACAGCGTCGTCGTCATATTACTCATATTCGCACTCGGATATTTCCTCACGGTGAAAAAGTTTTGGCCGGAGCAGACCCCGAACAGCCTTTCATTCGTCGTCGTGAAGGTGGCGGCGCCTTGCCTCGCGCTCACGAGCATTACGACCATGTTCACAAGAGAACTCCTGCTGAGCTCGCTCGTGCTGCTGCTTGTGGCGGCCTTGCACATCTTCGTGAACTTCCTGCTCGCAAAGATTTCAGCGAAATTCTTGAAATTAAACGGCGGCAAGAGAGTGATTTACGAAGTTACTTATTCGTTCTCAAATGTCATATTCGTGGGGCTACCTATCAACCAAATCGTATTCGGCGACGAGGGCGTTCCGTTTCTCTTCGCCTACTACATCGTCATACTCGCGGCTTTCTGGAGCTTCGGCGTGGCAAAGATAGCCGCCGCGGCACCGGACAGACCGGCGGGCGAAAAGAACAGGATAGAAATAGGCAAAATCTTCAACCCCGGCTTCATCTGCGTGATAATAGGCTCGATCATGGTGTACGCCGGACTTCACCTGCCGTATGTATTGGACACAGCCTTCGGGTATCTCGCCAACCTCACCGTCCCATTATCCCTGCTCGTTATCGGCGCAAATCTCGTCGTATTCTCCAAGGGGATCCCGAGAATTACTAAGGATGAAATCTTCATCATGCTCGGAAAGTTCGTCATAAGTCCGCTTGTAATGTTCGGGTTGTTGAAACTTTTCGGCATCGAGGGCTTGCCGTTTGCAGTCTTCATTCTCTCGGCGACCATGCCGTGCCATATGCAGACATCGATACTCGCCCAGCACTACGATGTCGAGCCCGCCTATGCATCGAAACTCGTCGGACTATCGACAATCCTCAGCCTATTGACAATTCCTGCATACGTTACCCTCATATTCACCTTCATCATTTAATAATTATTAATCGACATTATCCCATTTGGGAAATCCACAAAAGCGGGCATTTCAAAGTTGTAAAATTCACAAAAAAGGTGACAAATTACTCGAAATTTGATACTATATCGAGGATTGCGAATAATTTTGCAGTAATTGTGCGCAACAGAATTATTATTATTTATTATATTTTAATTGGAGGGTATTACATTGGAAGCAAAAAGTATAGTTTCTTCTAAGGTGAGATGGATATTCATCATCGTGGTAGTCATACTACTGACGATACCGAGTTTCCTTGCCGAAGGAGGAGAAGAGGGCGAGCTTTTGGGCAACCTTCTTCCAGTTTGGAGCATCATACCGTTCGTGGGCATGCTTCTCTCAATAGCGATTGTGCCATTGGTCAAAGGCGAGTGGTGGGAGCACAACCTGTTCAACGTCGCCATCATCTGGTCTCTCGTATTTCTGGTTCCGTTTGCAATTGGGTTCGGACCACATGAAGCAGGAAAGGTCTTTTACGAATCGGTCGCACTCGACTATCTACCGTTCATCGTGTTACTACTCGGACTCTTTGCAGTTTCCGGCGGAATAGTGCTGAAGGGCTCGCTTGCCGGAACGACAAAGGTCAATCTGCTACTTTTGGCCGTCGGTATCATCATCGCAAGTTGGGTGGGAACCACGGGAGCATCAATGCTCATGATCAGACCTATTCTGAAGGCAAATGCATGGCGTGAAAAGAAAGCTCACGTTGTGGTCTTCTTCATATTCTTAGTATCAAATATCGGTGGTTGCTTGACGCCGCTCGGAGATCCGCCGCTATTCTTAGGCTTCCTCAGAGGCGTACCGTTCTTCTGGACAATGCGTCTTGCACCGCTGCTGCTCTTCAATGCGGTCATTCTATTGATAGCTTTCATCATCCTTGACAAGAAACTCCTGAAGAAGGAGTATGCGGCCGGCAGAAAGCCAGTCGTTGATGAGCCGAAGGAAAAGCTTCGCGTGGAAGGCCTTCACAACTTCATCTTCCTTTTGATCATCGTCGGAGCTGTCATCCTTTCGGGATCACTCGCCAGTACGTTCACGGGCACAGATGGTGAGGCACTCGGTATCCCGCTTCCCTACGACTTAGTTCTTCCGGGAAACAACGTGATTCAGATGGTGCTCATTCTCCTTGCCGCATTCCTGTCAATCAAGACGACAAAGAAGGACCTTCACGAATCAAACGGCTTCACATGGGGTCCGATTCAGGAAGTCGGCAGCCTGTTCATAGGTATTTTCATTACGATGATTCCTGCACTTGCAATCCTCAACGCGAAAGGTGCGTCGCTGGGACTCACTGAGCCTTGGCAGTTCTTCTGGGCGTCAGGTGCACTCTCATCATTCTTGGATAACGCTCCGACCTACCTCGTCTTTGGTACGACGGGTGCCTCGCTTGGCGCATCTGCCGGAGTTGCCTTCGGAACCGTTGGCACGATTTCGATAGGTCTTCTTGCCGCAGTTTCAGCAGGTGCGGTTTTCATGGGTGCAAACACCTACATCGGAAACGCACCGAACTTCATGGTTCGCTCGATAGCGGAAGAAAATGGCGTCAAGATGCCGAGTTTCTTCGGATACATGTGGTGGTCATTGCGCTTCCTGATTCCGACATTCATACTCGACACGCTGCTCTTCTTCTGCTCGTTTAGCCCGTTTGCCTTCCTAGTGAGCTAGAACGTTAAGTTGGATATCATTGCGAGGGAGCGTAGCGACCGCGGCAATCCACTTAGTGATTGAAATTTGGGAAAATAGCATATATAATAAATCCTGCGTATGAAATTCATACGCAGGATTTTTATGTCAGGTTATGCGGATATGGCGGAACTGGCAGACGCGCACGGTTCAGGTCCGTGTGAAAGCAATTTCATGGAGGTTCGAGTCCTCTTATCCGCACCAAAATTTGTCCGAAAACCGTTGATTTTCAACGGTTTTCGCGCATTCTTTCAGATTGGTGGCAGTTTCGGGGTTACTACTCAAAGGTAAGTCTATGATAGTCCTTTGATGGTGGCAGATTGGACATATCTAAAATAATATGGGAGTTCCAGCAAACGCTAAGGATATTCCATCATATATGTTCTGCCCTTGTCGACGCAGTGTTTCAATATA
>JAISKC010000006.1 GCA_031261345.1 Eubacteriales Family XIII. Incertae Sedis bacterium
CTTGAACGTTGGGGTGTAATTAAACGGGAGGGCGGAAAACTCCTGCCAACGAATGCGTATATGATGCTGACCGACAATCCATTCCAATATGTAAAAGTTCAATGCGGATTGTTTAAGGGTACTGATAGGGTGGTGTTCATTGATAAGCGTGAATTCAAAGGTCCTCTGTATGAGCAAATTGAACAGGCATATAATTTCGTACTAAAGCATATCAATCTTGGCGCAGAGATTCAGGGTCTTATACGAAAAGATATCTATGAGCTACCTATCAAAAGTATTCGTGAGATGATCGTCAACGCCGTAACACACAGAAATTATTCCGACAATTCCGCTGTGCAGGTCGCTGTCTATGAGGATCGGGTAGAGGTGACTTCGCCGGGGATGCTATCGGGTGGTTTGAAGATAGAAGACATTATCAATGGAACTTCTAATATTCGTAACAAGGTGATTGCTGAGGTATTCTCTCATATGCACATCATTGAAGATTGGGGCACCGGTATCAGAAGAATGATTGGCGGTTGTCGTGAATACGGGATTAGCGATCCTGAGTTTATCGAACTTGGCTCAAAGCTCCGTGTGAACATTTACAGAGAAAGAAAATATAAAGGCCCTGCAGAAAAACCTAAACGGACATCGGATGTCCCAATAAATGACCCTGTAAATGTCCTTTTAAATAATACCGAAGCTCTCGTGCTCGCAATAGTTAGAGAAAAACCATATATTACAGCTGCAAAACTCGCAGAGTTAATTTCAAAGTCAGAGAAGACTGCACTTAGAAGCCTCGCATCTTTGAAAAAGAAAGGTGTAATACAAAGAGCCGGTTCAAAGAAAAGTGGATATTGGGAAATCCTCGTGTACAAATAGTATTATTCAGACATTTAATAGGACATGCAATGTCCGAATAAATGTCCGTTTAAATTGAAATTGATGTATAATTCAGAAGTAACGAACTTGCACCTTGATAACCGCACGCGTGCGGTTCTATATCCCTCAAAGCTCACGGCGAAGAGTGGGAATAGATATAGTCTTGAAATGACACAATTAGGCAGGTTTAAGTCATTAATATTGTAATCACGTTGGTTTTCGCTCTCTGGATACTTCGATAATGGGTGGATTTGCAACATACCGTTTTTTTGCAATGAGGAATATGAGGAATTAGAAATGAGTCTTTGGTCTTTAGCAAGTAACGCTTCTGTATGGCGGGGTTACGATTATTATAAGCAAGGCAAAGTCGTTTCATATGAAATGCTGAGTGATGGAGTCTATGAGGGGTACATCCAGGGTTCTACAGACGATCCATACCATACTGTAATCGATGTTGAGCATCCTAGGAAATCTCATTGTAATTGTCCTTTCGCAGAAGGACGTCGTGTCATTTGCAAACATATGGTGGCCCTTCTTTTCACGGTTTTCCCAAAAGAAGCGGATGCATTCATGGACGCAGTTGAAGAATCAGAAAAAGAAGAGGAATTTTGGCGACAGGAGCATTACAAGGAGCTTGAGCACTTTGTGAAAGGGCTGAAAAAGGATGAGCTCCAGCGCGAGCTCTTAATTGCCCTCATAGAATTGGAGGAAAGAGATGGCCGATATTGGTAGGCCTCTAATCAGTGACAAGTTGAACGGGGTATTTGAGAAATTGGCACTTGACATGGAATTTGAGTTAGTATAGACTAACTTCTGTAAACGCAGTATACCACAATCGTCATGATCCATATGCAGTGGGGTTTAGCTCGATTTGCCGATATACTGTGCTTTTTTCGCTATTGGTTAGTTATGGCTAACTAAAGACGGTACAGGTGACTGTTCGATGTATTCAAATTTTTAAAAAGGAGAAGAATAATGGAAAACATGAAGTTCGCCCGAGGAGAAATTACAAGAAAAAGTGTAGCTCTTATTGTCAGTATCGCAATGCTTTTTGCGATGATTCCCGCCACGGCTGTGCAGGCTCATGCCGCCGGCGACAGTGTAAATAAGTTGGAGCTTGCCGGATTTGGCGATGTATATTATGTGGTTGACCCGAGCGAGGTCGAGCCGGCGACGCAGGAGGAACCGGCGCACACGCACATTCCGAATCCCGTGAAGATAGGCGAGAATGTTGATGCATACATGATAGGAGATACGGGTGTCGCTTATTACACGGCAGAAACTATACCTGACAATTTCTATGGTTCATCCTCTATGACGTGGCTCGAATTTTGGAAGGGCGAGGGAGTAACGAAGAGCACTCTGACCGACAGCAGTAGCCCGAATAGGGATAGCGAAGGCGGTGAATCCGGCACGGGTACGGGCTACCTTGATCTGGGCGGCTTTGATGCTGTCACCAGACCCACCGTACGTTATGGACTCAGCCATTTCAGGTTCCAGTATGCTATGCTTCTGAATGGCATCAATACGGACAACCTTCCTGAAATTTCGGAAGCACGCGTTCCTTTGGTTTACAGATCGAAAGTGAATGATGCGGGAACGGGACTGGACGCCGTGCTTGTGCCGAGTGATGATCTCTCTTCGTTCACGGCAGGTAGTGACACAGCCGAAAACCCATCGACATTCGTTTCGCATGACAAGACGTACATACTGGAAGACTACGATGTCGAGGGCTTCCAGCGAATTCCCGTCAGTGTTGGTGGAGAGTCATATGTCGAAAACATGGTTCTTCTCGCAGCTGGCAAGAAGGCACCCACAGCTTTCTGGAATTTCACGATTGATGGAACCGATGGTGCCGATCAGGTCGTCACGGCTGCTACGGGCGGGGTGAAAGCTCTTGACGACAAGGGCAACTACGGCAAGGCAGCCCCCGGAGTCAGCATCGAGGGCTTCGACCTTGTGGCAAGAGGGGATGTGAATACGCCAAAGACCGATTACAATACCTCATGGGGTGATTATGCAGATGCATACGCATTACTCCAAAAGGTAGGTGATGAAGATTTAGATGAGGCGAGTGCTAAAGGTGCCAAAACGACGCTTTCGGCGTTCGAGTGGGCCAAATATTCGAATCGTTTTCTCGGTGCAAAATATGAATACTTCGGCACCGCAATCACGGACGGTGAGGGACAACCGATTGCAAGGGATGCTGTCACTCTCGATTCGGTAAGCGAAAAGACTCCGACTTTCACCTTCGGAACACTTCCAGGGGCGGACACATGGTATTCACCGGCGAAGAAAGGGCCGGGCGGAAGAATTGAGCTCGGATTTCAGTTTGATTCGCTCAGGCTCGGCGGCAACGGAACTAACACGACGGACAAGGGCATATATGCGAGAGGTGCAGCGGCGAGTAAGACGGGGTATTACAGGGTCACTCTGTATGCCGCAGGATACAACGACGTCAGCAAGATGGTCTATATCGCTCAGCAACTTCCCGCGCCAGAATTGTCAATTTACACTAAAGGGGATTCACAGAAGTTATTACTGAAGGATCCGGATTCTGAATTGAAGACTTTGCTCGGAGGCGGGTCAGCAAGCGTCAAACTCCAGTCAATTGATGGCAGGAATACTACCGAACTCAAGGATTTGTCAGGAGATGCGCTCGGAGCAGACAACGCCTATGATATCAGTGATGTGGAGCTTGAAGAAGACGTTACATATCGCCTCAACATCACATCTTTTGACTATCCCGACATCACGAGTTCCTACGTTTACAAAGTTGTAGAGCCGACGAACCTGAGCCTCGCGAAGAAGACACTCACCCTCTATACGGGAACGAGCGAGACCGTGCAGGCGTCTGTAGAACCTGCAGGTGTGACGCAGAACGGCGAGGTCAGCTTCCATTCTGCAAATAGCAAGATAGCCAGCGTTGACAACAATGGGAAAATCACCGGAAAAGCGGTAGGCAAGGTCGTCATTACTGCCACAACAGAAAATGGCAAGGCTTCAAACTGCACAGCTACCGTAAAGGCACCGACTATCAAGCTCAGTAAGTCTGCGGCGACAATCTATACCAGGGGCACGACCAAAATCACCTTGACAGCAACCATAGCCGGAAGCAGCAAGGTGGCAACGTGGACGTCCTCAAATCCAAAAGTCGCAGTCGTCAGCTCGAAGGGCGTCGTGACCGCGAAGAAGGCGGGAAAGGTAACAATCTCGGCGAAGGCAAACGGCGTGACGGCCAAAGCCACCGTTACTGTGAAATTGCCAACGCTGAAATTGGCGAAGAATGCGGCGACCATAAAAAAGGGAAAGTCGGTGACAATCAAAGCTACAGCAACACCTAAGGCTACCGTTACATACAAATCTGCCAACAAAAAAATCGCAACCGTGTCGAGCAAGGGCGTTGTGAAAGGCGTAAAGAAGGGATCTGTGAAGATCACCGTAAAGGCGAACGGAATAAGCAAGAAATTCACCGTGCGGGTTAGGTAGGTAAGTTTGTTCAAGATTTCATCTATCATTGCAGTCCTTATCTTTGTCTGTACAATGAGCGCATGCACGGGTGCCACGGGTTCTGCGGATTCCACGGGGGCCGACACGTCGGGCATACAGGAAAATACGGGTTTCGCGATGGGGACGGTGGTCAATCAGACCATTTATACCAAAAGCGAAACCGTATCAACCGATGTGATTGACCTCTTGACGGAGGTTGAGAATAAGTGGCTATCGAGGAGGGTTGCCAGCTCGGAAATTGGGCAAATCAATGCAAATGCGAAGGAGGGCCTCCAGACCACCGTTTCCTACGAAATGCGGGAGTATCTGAACAAAGCACTTTCCATCGCCGAGGATAGCGACGGTGCTTTTGACCCGACTATCGGGTATCTTTCGGAGCTTTGGGGCTTTGATGAGGGAAAGGATTTCGTACCCGATGACGCAAAGATCAAGGACTTGCTTCGGAATGTCGGATATGAACACATTTCGATTGAGGGTGATACTGTCAGCATGCCGGGCCGTATCGCTCTTGATTTCGGGGGTATTGGCAAGGGCATTGGCTGTGATGAAATCGAGGCGATGCTTCGCGAAAGAAAGGATGTAACCGGTGGAATTTTCAATATCGGGGGTAGTAGCATCCTGACGTATGGCGAAAAGAATACCGGAGAGAATTGGAAGGTTGCGATCACCAATCCGACGAAACTCGAGGATTTTCTGGGCGTTATCTCAATCAAGGGTACGAAACATATATCTACATCAGGTGACTATGAAAAGTATTTTGAGGCCAACGGAAGGCGGTATCATCACATTCTGGATCCTGCTACAGGATATCCAACAGAGAACAATCTTCGTTCCGTGACGATAGTCAGCGATGCCGGCACTGTCAGCGAAGGACTTTCCACGGCAAGCTTCGTATTGGGGAAAGACGCCGCGCTGAAACTGATTGAAGACTATGGTGCAGAGGCAATCTTCGTGGACGATGAGAAGCATGTCTATGTAACGGAGGGTCTTGAGGGCAAGTTTGAAATTCTCGCAGATGATTACAGGATAATGTGATGAATTTAGGGAGTTTGTTGTGAAGACGAAGCTATATATTTCAACTATATATCATGAACATGTGAAGCATTTTTTGCCTGCTCTAATATTTGTGCTCGTTGTTGCGTTTGCGGTGAACACCGGAGTTTATGTGGCTGATCTGTCGACGATAGACACCGCCTATGCCGAGGAAGAATCGGATGATACCTCTGGTGCCGTGAAGAAGATTAAGGAAGACGGTGCGGCACAGGAAAGGAAGGCGCCGCAGGTTCACCCTGTGTCCACGAATTTGGCCGATTGTGTCGATGGGATATTCGTTGGAACGGGAGTCGGGTATGCCGGATATATCAAGGTAGAGGTCGAAATCGCAAATCATGTGATGACTTCAATAAAGATCATTGATGTTGAGGCCGACGACGCTCCCTATCTCGCACAGGCGGAGAGAGTAATAGATTCTATCCTCAATACGCAAAGTATTAATGTAGACACTGTCAGTGGTGCCACGTTCAGTTCAAACGGGATCATCATGGCGGTAGCAGACGCCCTTTCGCAGGCGGCTGGCAAGAGTTCAGAGTCGGGCAAATCGCCTCTGGCAAAATCTTCCGGCAAGAAGAAACCACCAAAGCTACCGAGTGATGATTTGGATGGCGAGAAATACAAGGATGGGATTTACTATGGCACAGCGAAAGGTTTCAACGGGAATATAACGGTCAAAGTTGGTGTGAAATCACAAAAAATAACTTCCATTAAAATTACAAAACACAAGGAAGACTTGGCCTATCTTGAAAAAGCATTACAAGTAATAGCGACCATACTGAAAACCCAATCCACGAATGTCGATGCGGTAAGTGGTGCAACCTATAGTTCCAACGGTATCATTTTGGCGGTGCGAGATGCCCTGAAAAAAGCCGTGAATGGCAATCAGAGCGATGATACAGGATCGGACGACGACGATTCCGGCGGTTCACTTCCTGACGCTGATGATGACGAGGGTGAGGATTTGGATGCCGAATACGTTCCGGAATACGGACAATATATTGACGGAGATTACTATGGTTCCGCAACAGGGTATGGAGGTGCAATCATTGTTAGGGTCAGCGTTTCAGACAACAATATCAAGGAAATTTTGGTAACGAGACAAAAGGAAGACGAACCATACTTCACACGTTGCATGATCATTTTGAGTCGCATTGTCAAGAGGCAGACTACGGCGGGCATCGATACCGTGTCGGGGGCAACGTACACCTCGAAAGGTTTGCTCGGAGCTGTCAACAATGCTTTACTGACCGCGAAACGAACGGATTTGACGGAGGACGCAGGGTGATCGGGAAAATATTTACGCTTAGGCTATTGAGCTGCATAATTATCGTTGTGACGGTTTTCTACTACAATCAGATGATGGAACTGAGCAATGCTCTGGACGAGGCGAATCAAAGAATCGAGACTGCGTCAGCGAGGCAAACCGAATCAGGCCGATTGCAAAAGGACGTGTCAAATGCTGCCTCGTCGCTGGTTCACGGAATCTACGTTGATGGCCGGTATGAGGGAACGGCGGAGGGATATGGCGGAGCTGTAACGGTCGAGGTCATTGTGACGAATGGATGCATTTCAGGTATTGAAGTGCTGTCTTCCGAAAACGAAGACGCCGCCTATTACAATATGGCACTCGACGTTTTGGATCGCATCATAGATTCGCAGGGAGTCGATGTCGATGTTGTTTCCGGCGCGACGTATACATCGAACGGCATCATCAATGGAGCGAAAGACGCTCTATCCAAGGCGATGGGCGAATGAAGTCAAAAGCAAAGGCAATAACCGCATATACGGTCACGAGGTTTATAATTCAGGCAATTTTTTTTCTATTCCTGCCGGCACTATTTTCATCGGCGTTCACCGGCGTAAGATACATTGCCGAGCGAATTTTTGAGCATGAGGTGGTTGGACTGAACCACTTTATCATCACGCTGATCATTTTGCTTTCTTTCACAATTCTGTTCGGTAGATTTTTCTGCGGATATGCCTGTGCCTTCGGAAGTTTGGGTGATTGGCTTTTCGCCTTTTTTTCGTTTGTTGGTATTAGGATAAAAATATCGGGCAGGGTTCTTCATCTGCTTCAATACGGAAAGTATATCGTTCTGATTGTGATTTTGGCGGCTTGTTTCACGGGAAGGTACAGCATGCTTGCGAAGGTCGATCCGTGGACGCTTTTCTCTTTGCTGAGAGCCGGCAATTTCAACTTGACCGGTCAACTGCCCGCGGCTATATTATTTCTCCTCATTCTGATAGGAATGTGCTTTTTTGAAAGGTTTTTCTGTCAGTTTCTGTGTCCGATGGGTGCAATACTTGCACTTCTCCCCGTGCTCCCTTTCACCGTTTTCGACAGGGAAAAGGAGAATTGTATCGAGGGGTGTAGCCTCTGTGTGAGGACCTGTCCGGCAGCCATATCCCTTGGCGAAGGTAGGAGCAAATACGGTGATTGCTTTCAATGTGGCAAATGCAGTGCAAAATGCCCAAAAGCCAACATCAGGACATGCTTTGGGAAATTTCGGGGGATTGAAAGCGTTCCGGTCTTGGGAAAAGCAATATTGTTATTTGTCGTCTGTTACTATTTTTTATAGTATAATATCTTTTTAACATATTGACAATAAAGGCAATGCATATTATCATAGTAAACATATAGACTAACTATGAAAATGTGCGAGGAGTGCAGGGAAACTTTATGAAAATCTTGGACTTGGTGGGAAACACCCCGATAGTAGAATTGCCGAGTATATCCGCTCCCTTTGAGGGTGTGCGGATATTTGCGAAGGCCGAATTCACAAATCCCAGCGGCTCAATCAAGGACAGGGCTGCGAAGGCTATGATTCTCGATGGCATAGAGCGCGGAGAGCTCACAAAGGAAAAGGTGATAATAGACGCGACGAGCGGAAACACGGGCATTGCCTATGCGATGATAGGTGCGGCGCTCGGCTACAAGGTCGAGCTATACATGCCGGCAAACACAAGCCTTGAGCGCAAGGGAATGATTCGCCACTTCGGTGCGACTATAGTGGAAACCGATCCGCTTCAAAGTTCGGACGGCGCGTTTCTCGCTGTTCAAAAGGCGGTCAAAGAAAATCCCGACAAGTATTTTTATCCCGATCAATACAACAATCCTGCCAATCCCGCCGCCCATTACAACGGCACAGGTCTTGAAATTTGGGAGCAGACCGCGCACAGGGTTACGCACTTTGTTTCCGTCATGGGCACCTCGGGCACCTTCACCGGCACGGCCCGTCGGCTGAAGGACGAAAATCCGAACATCAAGACTCTCGCGATACAGCCGTCGTCGCCCTTCCACGGTATCGAGGGCACGAAGCACATGGGCGCGAGCATCAAGCCCGGTATTTTGGACGAGAGTCTTTACGACGATACGGTAATAGTTGACACGGAGGAAGCCTACGATTTGACCCGAAGGCTCGCGCTTAAAGAGGGCATTTTCGTGGGAATCTCAGCTGGGGCAAATGTGGCGGCGGCGCTGAAAATTGCCGCTGACGCGCCTAAGGGCTCAGTAATTGTCACAGTGCTTTGCGATAGTGGCTCACGGTACACGGCTGATGATTTCTGGGAGCCGGAGCACCAAGAAGACATCGAATTTGATTGGAAAATATGACAGAAGTATGTCATTCCGGCCGCCGAGCCGGAATCTATAGAAGGAGTAAAATGATAAGCATTAAGGCAAATGTAAAGGGGGCTATCGAGCTGGCGGGTGAGCGGGACTACCCGAATGAGACCTGCGGGTTTGTGCTTGGGCATATTGACAAGGATGACCATAGGCTGGGCGACAGCATATTGGAAGTCACGAATTCTCGTGAGGAGGCGGAAGCGTATCACCGCTTCGTGATCACGCCCGAAGACTTTCTTAGGGCTGAGCGGAAGGCCGCCTCGGATGGCAAGGATATCGTCGGGATTTATCATTCGCACCCCGACCATCCGGCAGAGCCTTCGCAGTACGATTTGGATCATGGACTGCCGTTTTACTCCTACATCATCGTTTCGGTGACCGGTGGGAAAGCGGACAAAACGACAAGCTGGCGGCTAGAAAATGACCGAAGCCGCTTCATAGAAGAAGAGTTAACGCAGGATTAGGAGGAAACATTATGGCAAAAGTATTAATCCCAACGGCCTTACGTGCGTTCACGGATGGCAAAGCAGAGCTCGAGGAGGCAGGCACTACGGCGGGTGAAATTATCGCCTCCGTCGCCGCGTCTTTTCCCGAAATCAAGCAGCACCTCTATGACGAGGAAGGCAAACTCCGCTCGTTTGTGAACGTCTATGTCGGCGATGAAAACATCAGAAACATAGGCGGCCTCGACGCTCCCGTGAAAGAGAGCGAGACCGTAACGCTCGTGCCTGCGATAGCCGGAGGATGCACCGCATGAGTGTGGTATCTTCCATCATTCCGGACGAAAGGGTCAGCAAACTGAGCAACGAGGAGATTTCCCGTTACAGCCGGCATCTGCTCCTTCCGCAAATCGGTCTTTCCGGTCAGGAGAAACTCAAGGCTGCGAAGGTTCTCATCGTTGGAACTGGCGGGCTCGGAGCTCCACTGGCACTGTATCTTGCGGCGGCCGGAGTCGGCACCCTTGGCGTGCTCGATTTCGATTTCGTCGAGGAATCCAATTTGCAGAGGCAAATCATACACAGCACGAAGGACATCGACAGACCCAAAGTCGCCTCGGCAAAAGACCGCATAAAATTGCTGAATCCGGACATCGAGGTCATTACTCACAACACGCGCCTGACGTCAGAAAACGCGTTCGAAATCATAAAGGATTACGACATCGTGGCAGACGGCACCGACAATTACCAGACACGTTATCTTGTCAACGACGCCTGTGTATTACTGGGTAAGCCTAATGTTTATGGATCCATATTTCAGTTTGAAGGTCAGGCCAGCGTGTTTTATGCGAAGGAAGGGCCCTGCTACAGATGCCTCTATCCATCACCGCCGCCGCCGGGACTCGTTCCATCGTGTGCGGAGGGCGGCGTGCTCGGCGTGCTACCGGGCATCGTGGGCACGATACAGGCAAACGAAGTCATCAAACTCATCGTAGGCGGGGGCAACAGCCTCATCAGCAGACTGCTACTATTCGACGCGTGGGAAATGAAATTCCGCGAACTCAAGCTGGAAAAAGACGAGGCGTGTCCGATATGCGGCAAGCATCCTACCATCACGGAGCTCATAGATTACGAGCAATTCTGTGGACTCAAACCGGACCATGAAGAGGAACCGGTCGAAACGATCGAGGCGACGGAGCTGAAAGCACGCCTCGACGCCGGAGACGAAATACAGATCATCGATATCAGAGAACCTCACGAGCGGGCCATATCACCCTTCCCGGGTGCGAAGCCGATTCCACTTGGACAGATAGCTCGGAGGATTGACGAATTTGACGATACAAAACCCGCAGTATTCCTGTGCAAAATCGGTCAACGAAGCGTATTTGCCATCCGTGCTCTACAGGAAGCCGGATATAGTGGCGAATTACTGAATCTTTTGGATGGCGTGAACGCATGGGCGCGAGACGTCGATAGTAGTATGCCGCAGTATTAAAATTGCGGCCTATAGGACTGGATTGCGGGTCAATCCCGCAAGGACAATCATTAGGAGGGAACGAAAATGGCAGAGAAAAATATTCTTAACGCACTTACATTTGATCAGGCCTACCAACTTGCAGATGTAGACAAAACGAAGCCGCAATTCGGCGCACTGACACCGAAATGGGTGGCGAAACTCATCGAGTTCAAGGGGCTCGACTCGGGTGTCTACAGGGTCAACAAGGTCGTGGAGGGCGATACACCTCTCGATGTTCTTTGCAACAAGGATCCCAAGAAAATCGATATTCCTCAGGGGTTTGTGGCTTATGAAACAAAGCCGAGGGAGTACAAGCTCAGTTCAATCTCGACGATCGTCAACGTGGACACTCGCGTTCAGGATGTCTATAGCTCACCTTACGATCAGACCGCAGAGCAGATTGCCCTCGCTGTCGAGAGTCTCAAGGAACGTCAGGAAAGCCAGATCATCAACAACGACGACTATGGACTCCTGAAAAACATCTCTGATGGCCAGAAGCTCAAACCGAGGAAAGACGGCAGACCTACGCCGGACGATCTCGACGAGCTCATCACGAAGGTTTGGAAGGATCCCTCTTTCTTCATCGCGCACCCCAGAGCCATTGCGGCCTTTGAGAGAGAAGCGACAAGACGCGGCGTGCCTCCTGTTACGGTCAATATCGCCGGTGGAACCTTCCTCGCGTGGAGAGGAATTCCTATCATTCCGACGGACAAACTCTTCGTCGACGGCCTGAAAAATCCGAAGGCAAAGGGCGGCAAGACCAATATTCTTCTCGTCAGAACGGGCGAGGCAAAGCGCGGAGTCATCGGCCTTTTCCAGAAAAACGTGCCGGGCGAGCAGTCGAGAGGTCTATCGGTTCGCTTCCGCGGCATAGACGATACGGGCGTCGCATCGTACCTACTTTCCGTTTACTGCTCAGCTGCGATTCTCGCTGACGACGCAATCGCCGTTTTGGAGGACGTCGAGGTAGGTGAGTACTATGACTACCAGTAATTTTTCTTCAGGCTTGTTAAATCCGGAAGATTATGGGTTGCCGAGCAGCGGGGAAATTGCGAGGATTGCCGCAGGATATTTTCCTGAGTTCGGAGGTGCAGAAGCACTGGCATATTCGCCAAGCCTAGCCCAGGAGGGTAGCGAGGATTCCAATACGTCTTCTAGGTCTGTCATAGAGAGCATAGCGAACGTGGGCCCCGACTCGCAATCCGCCTACAAGGGGACGGCCTACGAAAACAGCAAGTACATAGGAAATTTCTCACTCGCGCAGATACGTGCCGACTTTCCGATTTTGTCGGAGAAGGTCAACGGTGGAAAGGATCTCGTCTGGCTCGACAACGCGGCTACAACGCAGCGGCCGCAACAGGTCATAGACAGGATTACCTATTACTATCAACACGAAAATTCAAACGTTCACAGAGCTGCTCATGAGCTCGCTGCCCGTTCAACCGATGCTTACGAAGGTGCTCGTGAAAAGATTGCAAAATATCTCGGAGCCAAATCGGAGAAAAACATCGTCTTCACGCGCGGCACGACCGAGGGTATCAACCTCGTGGCACACAGCTTTGTGAAGCCGCTGCTATCCCCCGGTGATGAAATCGTCCTTAGCATACTTGAACACCACGCAAACATAGTGCCGTGGCAGATTATCGCGCAGGAAACAGGGGCGATCATCAGGGTCGCACCGGTTGACGAAGACGGCCAGCTGATACTCTCCGAGTTCACGAAGCTCTTCAACTCAAAGACGAAGTTCGCCTCCGTCGCGCACGTTTCAAACGCGCTCGGCACGGTTACTCCCGCCTCTGAGCTCGTGGCAATCGCGCATGGTTTCGGCGTGCCAATCCTCATCGACGGAGCGCAATCCATCTCGCATATGCCCGTCAACGTGAGCGCACTTGACGCCGACTTCTTCGTATTTTCCGGTCACAAGATTTTCGGACCGACGGGAATAGGGGCGGTCTACGGCAAAGACGAGGTGCTCGAAGCGGCAAAGCCCTATCAGGGCGGCGGCAACATGATAGCGGACGTTACGTTTGAGAAGACCATATACCACAAGGCTCCGACGAAATTCGAAGCAGGCACCGGCAATATCGCCGATGCGGTCGGGCTCGGAGCCGCCATCGACTACGTGTCGAAAATCGGTATCCAAAACATCGCGGCTTACGAGCACGAGTTACTCGAATATGCTACCGGCGAACTTTTGAAAATTTCCGGTCTGCACCTCGTGGGAACGGCGGCAAACAAAGCGAGTGTGCTCTCTTTTGTGCTCGACGGACACAGCGTCCCTGAGGTCGGGCAGCATCTGAGCAATGCCGGTATCGCGGTTCGTGCAGGCCACCACTGCGCACAGCCGATACTCAGAAATTTCGGTCTTGAAGCAACGGTCAGACCCTCGCTCGCGTTTTACAACACGCCGGCGGAAATAGACCTGCTCGCAGCCACAATCAAGAGCATTTCAAAATAAGGGAACCGCGAAGCCAAGCCAAAGCCCTCCGAAACGCCAATTGGCGGTCCGGAGGGCTTTCCGCGTACTATTCGGGAATATGGTAAAAAAACGGGGCTGAATTTTACCAAATTGGCAAATAGTACGCGTTTGCTATAAAATTATTCCGATTTATTCAAAAAACTTGTTGGAAAAACTTGACAAGGTGTAAATCTGTGATACACTTTCCATAAATTAGTATTATTGTATTAAACAGGATTGGAGAGCATTATGACAGTTGATAGGGGAAATAGGGAATTTAAGAGTAGTCTGTTCGTAGACTATTTCAACGACAAGGAGAAATTGCTGGAGATGTATTCGGCGATAATTGGGGAGGTTGTAGAGCCTGAGGTAGACATTCAAATAAACACCTTGAGCGATGTGCTGTTCAAAGGGCTGATAAATGATATATCGTTCGTCATCGATGGTAGACTGGTGGTTCTCGTCGAACATCAATCAACACCAAATGCGAATATGCCGCTCAGAATGCTTCAGTATTATAATGAAATCATCAAGAGGCGAATGGACGACACAGATAGCAGGGCAATATATTGGACGAAATTACACAAAATACCGAGGCCTGAATTCATCGTCCTTTACAATGGCACGACACCTATTGACGATAAGGAAACACTTCGGTTGTCGGATGCCTTTGAAGAAGGTGAGGCGAAGGGGCAGCTTGAGCTTACGGTAACGATGTACAATATCAATCCTGGGCACAATGAGGA
>JAISKC010000035.1 GCA_031261345.1 Eubacteriales Family XIII. Incertae Sedis bacterium
CATAATTTGTTAGAAGTTTGGGATATGACAATATGGCAATGAGTCAAAATGGCAATATGGTTATTGCTACTCTAGAGAGAAAAAAGGACGCACAGCGTGCGACTTTTTTTGACAGTCTGAGGTCTGCTTTACAGTAGACCTTATTATTTACAAACTGAATGAATGAATTCAATCAATATTGAAGGGAGCTATGACAAATGCAAAAGGAAAATCGAATTACACAAATAAGGAGGATTCAGTATGCCAGTTTTACAAGTTGAACATCTGACAAAGGATTATGGCTCAAATAGTGGCGTGTTCGATGTCACTTTTGAGGTCAACAAAGGTGAGGTCTTTGGCTTTCTCGGTCCGAATGGAGCGGGAAAAACCACAACCATTCGTCATATTATGAGCTTTTCACGTCCACAGCAAGGTTCCACGGCGGTTAACGGATTGGATAGTTGGAAAGACCACTATATCATCCAAAAGGACGTGGGCTATCTGCCAGGTGAAATCGCACTGCCGGAAGCACTAACTGGCAATCAATTTATCAAGATGATGGCAGAACTTCGTGATATGTCAGATATGACCCACACCGACTATCTCATCAAAAAATTTAAGCTGGAGCCATCCGGTGGATTAAAACGAATGTCGCTTGGCATGAAACGAAAACTCGCTATTGTCACGGCTTTTATGCACGATCCGCAGATTTTAGTTCTTGACGAGCCGACCAGTGGGCTTGACCCCATGATGCAGGATATTTTTATTAGTTTCATCAAGGACGAAAAGGAGCGGGGGAAAACGATTCTGCTTTCCTCGCACATCTTTTCCGAAGTAGACGCGACATGTGACCGCATTGCTATCATCAAGGACGGGCGATTGGTTTCCACTTTTGTTGCAAACGATCTTAGGCACAACGAGAGCAAGACATTCAAAATTGAATTTGCCTCTCAAGAGGAATTTGAACGCTTCCGTGAACAAGTGGAATATCCAAAAAAATTAGATGTCATTTCGGTAAAACGTCATCGCAATCAGGCGAGGGTTCTCATAGATGACATTGATGTGAATGAGTTGATTTCCGTTCTATCAGATTACCACCTCAAATTCTTCACCGAAATCAAGTTTACCCTGGAGGATTATTTTATGAAGTTTTATGACCGTAATGAAAATTTGGAAGGAGTCACAGAAAATGTCGTTAATTGAAATCAACAGCATCACAAAGGATTATGGTGACAATCGTGGTAATTTTGATGTGAGTTTATCCATTGAAAAAGGCGACGTATTTGGCTTTGTTGGTACCAACGGTGCAGGGAAAACCACACTCATTCGGCAGTTGATGGGATTTTTGAAACCGGACAGCGGTAGCATCAAGGTGAATAACATGGATGCATGGCACGATGCCGCCGACATCAAAAAACAGATTGGCTACGTCCCCGGTGAAATCGCCTTTCCCGATGCACCAACCGGCACGGAATTTTTGCGGAGGCAGGCTGAACTCCTTGGTCTTACAGATATTTCCTATGCGGCTTATATCACAGAGAAACTCCAACTTGACCCAACTGCAAATCTCAAGCGTATGTCCAAAGGCATGAAGCAGAAAACCGCCATTGTTGCTGCATTTATGGCTGATTCGGAAATCCTCATAATGGACGAGCCAACCACTGGACTTGATCCTCTTATGCGGGCAGAGTTTGTAGATATTCTCAACGATGAGAAGAAAAAAGGTAAGACTATGTTCATGTCCAGTCATATGTTTGAGGAAGTTGAGGATACTTGCGACAAGGTGGCGTTAATTAAGGACGGCAGGATTATTGCCGTAAAGTCTACCCTCGAAATCAAGCACAATCAAGACAAGGTATATAAGATTGAGTTTGCAACCAAAGATGAGTACCTTCGTTTTACAGGCGAGCTTTTTGACTTCGCCGAGTAGCGAGAAGTTCAAAATCAAGTTATGGTCAATATACATGATACCGAGATTGACCGTTTCCTATCTGTACTCAAAGGCTACCGAGTGAAATTTATCACCGAAATCAAATACTCTCTTGAAAAATACTTCAAGAGCCAATATTAAGGGAGGAATCACAATATGTTTAGTAAAACAATTTTCAAACAAACGCTACGCTCCAACTGGAAACTTTGGGCTGTCTTTACTGCGATTATGGCTATTATGAGTGCGGTTGTTATTGCGGTGTATGACCCAAAAATGATTCAAGGCATGATTGATATGGTCAAGGAAATGCCGGGATTCGCAGACATGGTAGGTAATCAGATGGACAGCATTACCTCCCTGCTTGGAATGCTCGGCGAGAGTTTCTATGGTATGCAGGCCATTATTCTGGCTTTGATTTTTGTCATTATGACTGCAAACACACTTGTGTCATCACAGGTTGACCGTGGCTCAATGGCCTATATTCTATCCACGCCAATTAAACGTGCTAAGGTTGTCCGGACACAGGCGCTCTACTTGATTACAAGCGTTTTTTGTATGTTCCTAGTAATAACGATTATTGGGCTTTGCTCAGTGCAGGTATTTCATAATGGACTGTGGGGAACTGCATATACGGCCGATGTAAAGGCGGCGGCAGAGGTGTTGAACAAGGACAATGAAGATGTTCAGGCGAACCTTCTTCTCATCTTGAATAACGAAGAAGCCTTGGAAGCCGGAGCTGAAGCACGGGAGATGGAAAAAGATACTTATACAGCTTATCTAAATTTGAAATTGACGAATAATGCGTATGAAGCCGCCGCAGAAGTATTAGATAAAGATGTAGACGAAATAAGCGAAGACCCCTCGCTTATCAAAAAAAATGATAAAGCACTGAAAGCTGCCGCTGATGTTATGGACATGGAACCCATGATGTACGGTGCAATGCTTGACCAAATCATAGCGCAAAATAATCTTCCAGATGAACAGGCAACGGAAATGCAGAATAAGCTTATGGAGGGCATCAAAGCAGCAGCAACCGAACTTGATATGGAAGCCGCTGAGCTGATGACAGATATGGGTAAAATCAAAGATAGCGAAAAAGCTATGGATTCTGCATTAACCGCATCCGGATTGCCGGAGGAAATGTTTATAGGTATCATCAACGGGCAACTTGCGAATGATGAAATTACACTCGACAACGGCATTGACTTCAAAGTTGTGGACTATCTTCTGCTCAATCTCGGCGCATTCCTACTGATGTTTGCAATAGCGGGTATCTCGTTCCTGTTCTCCTGCGTGTTCAATTTATCGAAGAATTCGCTTATGTTTGGTGCAGGTATCCCTGTCGCATTCTTCATTTTCCAAATCATGTCGCAGGTTGGTAGCAGTCTTGAAAAATTCAAATACCTTTCCCTCAACACGCTGTTTGCACCAGGCGAAATCACAGGCGGCGGCACATTTGTACCGCAGTTCATTGTGCTGACTGTACTTGGTACTGTACTATACTTTATTGGCATCAAGGTATTCAAAGAAAAGGATTTGCCGCTTTAAAGTTTTTGCTTAGGAGAATCGCCCTGCTTGCACTCAAGCGGCAGGGCAATCTTCAATATACCGCTTCTAACCGCTGGTTTTCAAACATCCTAACCGGTCATTTTCAAATAGTATAACACCAAATTGAGAAAGATGTTCCGAATTTATCTTGTAAATATTTTTCAAATTCATTGTTATCTTTGACTATTGCAGCATATACCTTTGGAGAATGGATATGTTAGTTTTTTGGAAAGCTATATTAATCTTGTCAATGAATTGTTATAATATTTGCTGGAACAAGCAACTGCAAAGGAGGGCCTTGTAATGTCAGCAATAACGGTTACAAATTTGACATTTGGATACGACGGTTCTCCTGACGATGTTTTTGAAGACGTTTCCTTTCACTTTGATACAGACTGGAAATTGGGCTTTGTCGGCCGCAATGGCAGAGGCAAGACGACCTTCATGCGCCTTCTTTTAGGCGAGGAAAAGTATAGCGGAACCATCAGCTCGCAGGTGCCTTTTAGTTACTTCCCATTCCCTATAGGGGATGAGACACTCAATACTATCGATATCATAGATGAGATTAATCCAAATTATGAATTCTGGGAACTCTGCAGGGAACTCAATCTTTTGGACGTGGCCGAAGATGTGCTGTTTCGACCGTATAGCACGCTTAGCTATGGCGAGCGGACCAAGACGATGCTCGCGGTTCTTTTTCTTAAACCCGACAATTTTCTGCTCCTTGACGAGCCGACAAATCACCTTGACGTAGACGGAAAACAGATAGTTACAGATTACCTGAAGTCAAAAAAAGGTTTCATGCTGGCATCACATGACAGAGCATTACTGGACGATGTTACCGATCATACCTTGTCCATCAATAAGGCGAATATCGAGGTCGTGAACGCCTCGTTTTCGGGTTGGGCGGAGGAAAAGGAGCGGAGGGACAAGTTCGAGGCGGACGAAAACAAGAAGCTGAAAAAGGACATCGCGGAGCTGAAGGCGGAGGCGCGCCGCAGGGCCAACTGGTCTGACAAAGTCGAGGCAACCAAGATAGGAAATGGGCCGGTGGATCGCGGCAATATCGGGCACAAGGCCGCGAAGATGATGAAGAAGGCGAAGATAGCCGAGGCGAGGCAGGATAGGGCAATCGCCGAAAAAGCGTCTCTGCTGAAAAACGTCGAAGCGCAAGCCGCTCTGAAACTCTCGCCGCTTGATTATCATTCAAACAGGCTAGTGGCGGTCAAGGATTTGTCGATTGCTTATGACGAAAAAGTGGTGCTGCGGGCGCTGTCGTTTGACGTGGCCAAGGGCGAGCGCGTCGCCATTGTAGGCGGCAACGGCTCGGGAAAATCGAGTCTGATAAAGTTGATACTCGAAGTGGGCACGCAGGTAGCGGGTCCCAAAAGTCCGTCATATACGGGGAGTGTCCATGTAGCAAGCGGCGTGAAAATATCCTACGTGCCGCAGGGGACATCGCACCTCGAAGGCCTCGTCAAGGATTTCTCAGATGCTAGGGGCGTAGACAAGACGCTGTTTCTCACAATACTCAGGCATCTGGGGCTGGAGCGCAAGGAGTTTGAATCCGACATCACGGAGCTCAGCGAGGGGCAGAAAAAGAAAATTCTCATCGCGGCGAGCCTCTCGGAATCAGCCCATCTCTACATCTGGGATGAGCCGCTCAACTTCATCGATATTCAGTCTCGCATGGACATCGAGGCCCTGCTGCTTGAATACGAGCCGACGATGATTTTCGTAGAGCACGACGAGGTTTTCACCCGAAAAATCGCAACGAAAACCGTCGTGCTCTAATTACCCAAAAGGCATTTGAATTACTTAGAAATCCACCTCTGTTCCATAGTAGATGGCGTTCAGCAGTTTCTCCATATTTGCGGCGTCGATCGGCCGCGGATTTGAGCCGGTGCAAGCGTCAGCAACGGCATTGATCGCGATCGCGGAGACCTTCTCCTTGAACTCGTCCTCCTTCACGCCGAAGGCCTTGAGCGTCTTCGGGATTTCGAAAATTGTGTTGAGGTATTCAATCTTGTTGATGAGCTGCGCAAGAAGGCTGTCCTCGTCGTCCCCGTCTCCGCCGATAAACTTGGAAATTTCCGCATAGCGAGTCTTTGCCCTCGCGTCCTTCGCGTTGTATTTGATAACGTAGGGAAGGTAGATAGCGTTGGCCTCACCGTGCGGCACGTGTCCGGTCGAGAAGGCCGCGCCGGTCTTGTGCGCGAGCGAGTGGACGATGCCGAGTAGGGCGTTCGAAAACGCTATTCCCGCGAGGCACTGCGCGTAATGCAGAGCTTCTCTTGCGTCCTTGTCGCCCTCGTAGGCCGCCGGCAAATCCGTGAAAACAGTCTTGATTGCTTGAAGCGCTACGGGGTCTGTGAACGGGCTGCTGAACAGGCTGACGAAGGCCTCGTGTGCGTGCGTGAGCGCATCCATGCCTGTGAATGCCGTGAGCGTCTTGGGCATCGTGTCCGCGATGTCAGGATCGACGATGGCGATATCCGGTGTGATATTGAAGTCGGCGAGTGGATATTTGATGCCTTTTTCGTAATCGGTAATGACTGAAAATGCCGTAACTTCGGTTGCTGTGCCCGACGTTGAGGGAATGGCGATGAATTTTGCCTTCTGCCTCAGCTCAGGGAAATTGAAGGGGATGATGAGATCCTCGAATTTTGTGTCGGGATATTCGTAGAATGCCCACATCGCCTTTGCTGCGTCTATAGGTGAGCCGCCGCCGATGGACACTATCCAGTCCGGCTGGAATTTCTGCATTTGCTCGGCGCCTTTTTTCACCGTCTCGACAGATGGATCCGGCTCGACGCCTTCAAACGTCTCGACTTCGAGGCCCGCCTCCTTTAGATACGAAACGGTTTTGTCTAGGAAACCGAATTTCTGCATTGCGCTGCCGCCTACGACAACAATGGCTCTTTTGCCCTTGATGTCCTTCAGATTTTCGAGTGAACCCCGACCGAAATAGATGTCTCTTGGAATTGTAAAACGTGCCATGATGTTCCTCCTTATTATATAATTACTCTAGGTAAAACAAATAACTTAAAAATTAAGTCGCAAACTGTATAATTTTCTATCTTTATTCTAAAATATTACCGCGAAAAAATCCACCCTATTTTTGTTAAGTAATTGTAAAATTTCGTTGGAATTTCAATGTTTTGTATACAATACCTCAGGTTGTATGCAAAAATATACCTCAATGGTGTGTTCGTGCACGGAAATATTGGAAAAAATGTCATCGGGAAGTCTGAAAATTGCGAATGACTTTGCAGTAAATGGGGTGTAAAATCAATTCATTGAATGAAAATCAAGCGCAGCTATGTGGTCTATGAGGAGATATTGCTATGAAAATTGTGATTTTGGATGGGTATACCGTATCGAGCGAGGACCTCAGTTGGGATTCTCTCGGTGATTTGGCCGAGCTGACCTATTATCCGAGGACGGCTCCGCAGGATATAGTGGGCCGTATCGGGTCGGCGGAGATTGTGCTCACTTCGAAGTGCCTCATAGACGCCGCCGTTTTGGACGCTTGCCCTAGCCTGAAATACATCGGGGTCATAGCTACAGGCTACAACAATATTGAGGTGGCTGCGGCACGTGCGCGCGGCATCGCCGTTACAAACATACCGGAATACAGCACGGCTTCCGTTGCGCAGCAGGTCTTCGCGCTCCTTCTTGAAATCACCAATCAGACCGCAAAGCAGAGCGAGTCCGTTCGGGCGGGCGACTGGCAAAACAGCGCGGATTTTTCCTACACCGCCGCTCCCATTTCCGATCTTTGTGGAAAGACGCTCGGTATTGTCGGCTACGGCAGTATCGGCAAGCGTGTGGCTGAAATCTCTCAGGCGTTTGGCTTGAATGTAATCGTTCACACCCCGCACCCGCCGAAAACCCTTGAAAACGCTGCCGGCTCTGGGGGTACATTTGTATCTCTGGACGAGTTACTCGAAAAGTCGAACATCATCACTTTCCACTGTCCTCTTACGCCGGATACAGACAAGCTCGTCAATAAAACTTCAATACAGAAGATGCAGGACGGAGTAATCCTCATCAATACCGCGCGTGGAGGGCTGATCGACGAGGCTGACCTTGCCGAAGCTCTCAGGACCGGAAAGGTTGCTGCTGCCGGACTCGACGTGCTCTCTCGCGAAGCTCCACGGGACGGCAACCCGCTGATCGGAATTGAAAACTGCATTATCACTCCGCATATCGCTTGGGCCACTCCCGATTCGCGGGTTCGAATCATCGACATTGCATACAAGAATATTGCTGCTTTTCTGAGCGGGGAGAAACTGAACCGCATAGACTGAGCCACAGCTTCGACACACGGCTATTTACGAAATATATATTCGGCTATTTGCTCAATTCGTTTTAAGGCAAGGAAATCATCAAAAAATTTGTCTTTACTATTGTGGCACAATTTTTGAATGGTGACACGATTTGTCAGGACCTTGGCATAGGCTTAATTTCCCCAAAGCCGCCGCCGAGGTCTATTCTTCTGCACAGCATGACGTTTCGGAGGGCTTTCCGCGTACTATTCGGGAATATGGTAATAAAACGGGGCCGAATTTTACCGAATTGGCGAATAGTACGCGTTCACCACCTCCCGTCATTGCGGGCCCCGACCCGACCTGTGCTGGGCGTGCCCCTGCACGCACCAGTGAATCCACTCGCAACAATGATGAATAAATTTCAATTATTTCAAAATAATGGTTGACATCTGTCCATGCCGTGGTAATATATGGTAGTAAATGAATTTATTTGAAGATTAAATTGGGAGAATTATTATGGAAAAGGAAAAGAGAATTGCCGTGCGTAAGGATTTGGACACTCGTTATTTCTACGTTAAATGCACAGAGATTGGCGGTGGATTTTGAGAGTTGATCATATCGAACCTCTGGGCGATTTAGCGTTCAAAAAGGTTTTTTCCAGCGAAGACAGCAAGGAGGTGCTCGCCGGACTGATTCACGACTTCT
>JAISKC010000057.1 GCA_031261345.1 Eubacteriales Family XIII. Incertae Sedis bacterium
GGGTTGCTCGTCCAATACCTGAATTCATACCCTCTGCGGGTGGGATCAGGCGAAGGCTTGACCGCAGTCGCCGTGTTACCGATAAATGGTAAGATATCGGGTTCTTGGTAGCTACCCTCGGTTGAGTAATAGACTGTATAGCGAATGATGTCCTCAGGATATAATGTAATGTTTCCTTCGACCTGTGTGGACTCAAAGATAAAGTGACTTTCATCAGCCCTGTTTCTCCAGTTCCCAGTATAGACTTTGCCACTCTCCGGCAAAAGGGCTAGGTCCGGATTTTCAACTGTATCATTTGGAATTACCAATTCAGAGTGCACTATAAGTCCACTAGCGTCTTCAAACTGCACGAGAAATTTATCTGAATAGACCGCGGTCAAAGTAAAATCATCATTTGCATCAACCATGTCGCTCTCTATGTTTGTGTCAAATTTGAAAGCGTCGTTCGGGTCGATGGGCGTTTTATCTTTATCTGCGTCTGTAAACCACCCGAGGAAGGAGGTCATGTGGTCAGGAAGAGCAGGCACTTTCGGCTCACGGACGGGCTCGCCATCTTCGACGTAGTATGTCCTGTATGGGCTACCATCGCTATTCTTGAAATTAACGGTATAGACAGAATCTTCATTCGCTAATGCTTCAATTAAATTGGTCGATTTTTGAAGCGAAGTGATTGCCTTAGAAAAAGCTCGCTCGCCTTCTTTGTCATTGCGGGCCTGACCCGACCTGTGCTGGGACGCACCATCAGGTGAGTCGCAGTGAATCCAGTCCTTATTGCTGCTAATAGATTCCGGCTCAGAGGCCGGAATGACAGTGCTGTTGTCCGTTTCACTGTCATTGCTATTGGAAAAAGCTCGCGAGGCCGCAATGACAGAGTCGTCTGCACTCTCTATGGCAGAAGGTGTGCTACCTAAATCCCCCCCCCATTGGCATTATTTTCCAGTTCGTCAGTTGCCATCGCAAACTGCGGCACTATTGCCATTGTCAGCATCACCAGTGTCAGCAATACAGCCGACGCTCGCTTCCCAAATGGCTTTCTTGCATTACCATTACTATAGTTGTTATTGTTCCTCATTTTTTCCCCTTTCGTACTATTATATATTACTATCTATATACCACCTGAAGACATCCATAAAACGCCCTCAGATTTAGTATCCGCATTATCTGTCACAATTACCGTCAGCTGACCCGCAGTGAATCCGGTCCTCATGCAACACCTCATATATTATTTATACCCAATAATTATGAGTTTAAACCTAAAAAAGCAAAAAATATCGAATTTTACTCATTCTTTACAATATCAAATTGTTAGCTGAACCCCAGTTGTCCCCAAATATTGCATCACTATAAGTAAAGAGCCACAAAAAAACAAATGTACTGTATCAAAAAGAATATTAAAAAAAATTACTCGAGGTAGAAAATGTTGCAGTTTATTGCGATTTGTAATATCTTTATAAGGTATATGTAGCAAATGTATGTGAAGGAGAAATAAAGTGAAAAAGAATAAGATACTATTATTGGCATTGGCCCTGACGATGGTTTTGACATTGTTTGCGGGCTGCGGATCAAAGTCTGAAGATGGTAGCGGCGCGGCTGCGAGTGGCGAGGATACATCGCTCACGGATCTTCAGGAAAGGGGCGTGTTCGTTCTCGGTTGCGACGACGAATTCCCACCCATGGGCTTCATTGATGAAGACGGAGAATTGACCGGTTTCGACATTGAGCTTGCGGCTGCTGTAGCAGAGAAACTTGGAGTGGACTTCGAGCCAAAGCCTATCGACTGGGAAGCAAAGGAGATGGAGCTGAGCAGCGGCAACATCGACGTCATCTGGAACGGCTACACGATTGACAAGGAAAGACTTGAGAAAGTCGAATTCACAAAGCCCTATCTGAACAATGCTCAGCTGTTGGTTGTCAAAGCTGACTCGGATATCGCTTCCATTACTGACCTTAAGGACAAGACCGTCGGCTATCAGATATCGAGTGCTGCGGAGTCCATCTATGAGGACAACGAGGAACTTGCGGCCGTGAATGCTCAGGTTTATGACGATTACCAGCAGGCATTACTCGATCTCAAATCGTCAGATAGGCTCGACGCCGTCATAGTTGACAAGATTTTGATCGAATACATCATGCAAAAGGAGCCCGACACATATAAGGTGCTCGAGGAGCCGCTCGGGACCGAATACTTTGGTATCGGTAGCGTCAAGGGCTCAACCGCTCTGTCCGATGCAATAGATAAGGCACTCGACGAGCTTCAGGAAGATGGCACAATCGACGAGATAGCAAAGAAGTATTTTGACTCAAATATAGTCATCAGAGACGTGCCGAGACTGACTGTGAAGGACTTCGAATAGGAAATTATGGATCCAGCCTACCTAGCAGAAATAACAGAATACATTGCAATGGGAATGGGGGTTACACTGAAAGTGTTCGGCGTGACCCTCCTATTTTCGATACCACTCGGCATACTGTGCGCGCTCGGGAAGCTCTCCTCTTTTCGAATCATTCACGCTGTTCTCGGTGTGTACACATGGATATTCAGGGGCACGCCGCTGTTGCTCCAACTATTTTTCACCTACTATGGCTTGCCCATCATCACAGGCGGTGCAATTCAGCTCGGTCCGGAAGTTGCGGCTTACATTACTTTCGTCTTCAATTACGGGGCCTATTTCACGGAAATTTTCAGAGCGGGTATCCAGTCCATCGGAAGAGGACAGTATGAGGCCTCGAAGGCCCTTGGCATGAGTCCGTGGGAGACGATGCGAAGAATTATCCTGCCACAGGCGGTCAAGGTCATTCTGCCACCGCTCGGAAACGAGTCGATCAACCTCATCAAGGATACGGCACTCTGCTCGGTCATTGCCGTTACCGAAATACTCAAGAATGCGAAGCGAATCATGTCGAGGGATTTTGACATAACGGCTCTGGTAATAGCAGCGCTGATTTATCTGGCCCTGACATTCATCGTGATACAGGTGTTCCGTCATCTTGAGAAAAGATATTCGTATTACAGCATTAAGTAAAGGAAAATATGAAAGTCGTCACCACAGAAAATTTGCATAAAAGGTTCGGGAAACTCGAAGTGCTCAAGGGCATAGATTTGAGCGTCGAAAGTGGAAAAATCATTTCCATTATCGGACCATCGGGCTCCGGCAAGAGCACACTTCTTCGCTGCCTCAATCACCTTGAAGTCGCCGACTTCGGCAGCATCAAGATAGATGATGAGTATATCTGCGAGGCGGACGAGCATGGAAAGGCCGTATACAAGAGCGGCAAGGAAGTGCTCAGAATATGCAGTAGACTCGGCATGGTCTTTCAAAATTTCAACCTGTTTCCGCACAAATCCGTCATAGAAAATCTCATGGAAGCCCCAATCGTCGTGAAGGGCGAGAGCAAAGAGGCGGCTATGGAAAAGGCGGAAAAACTACTCGAGAAGGTCGGGCTTTCCGAAAAGAGGGACGCCTACCCGGGACAGCTTTCAGGCGGCCAACAGCAGCGGGTCGCCATAGCCAGAGCCTTGGCAATGGATCCCGAGATCATGCTCTTCGATGAGCCGACGTCCGCACTCGATCCCGAGCTCATCGGCGAAGTGCTGAAGGTCATAAAGGATCTCGCCGAGGAGAAGATGACGATGATCATAGTCACGCACGAGATGAACTTCGCCAGAGAGATTTCGGACAAGGTTCTTTTCATGGACGACGGCGATATCATAGCTGAGGGGCCGCCAAAGGAAATCTTCGAAAATCCGGATCACCCAAGAATCATAACTTTTCTGGACAAAATCATACAAAAATCGTAAAATATTAAAGCGAAACGAGTTGCCCACACATGTGGATAAAAACCAAATACGCTAACGTGGCTCAATGGTATATAGCACTTCCCAATATGCGTAGCAGATTGATGGAAGTGCTTATGCAAAGACAATGCCGCATTGCAAGATGATAGAAATGTGGATAAAAACCAAATACGCTAACGTGGCTCAATGGTAGAGCAGCGCATTCGTAATGCGCAGGTTGGAGGTTCGATTCCTCTCGTTAGCTCCAAAGAATGTCCGAAAAGTGTTGAGTTTTCAACACTTTTCGTGCATTGGCAAACACTTCGGTAGCACCCCGGCGTTGAAACATCTTTGGATATCAGTCTGTAGCTGTTTGCACATTGTAACAACAGTGAAAACCGTTTCTGGTATGCATCCTGTGTGCCTCCGGATCGGGTTCGAGTATTTGCGTGTTGCCATTTGTTTTCAATTGAGTTAAATATGCTGTATACTTTTCCCGCCGAGCATTTAGATCAGTCAGTATTTCTTTGATTTCCTCTTCGCTTAAGCATCTATCAGCCTCCGAGTCATCGTCGTCATCTTTGATCTTGGTAAAGTGGATGATATCTTAACTTTGCTTGTAAACACAAAAGAGCAGACCGTTGTTGGAAAACTTAAATCTCTATTGCGAATTGGGCCTTTTTCAACTCGGTACAAGGATATCATCTTGTGATTACGATAAAAGACAAATGAAATGCCATCTTCCCATATCGTTGATTTTTACTGTGAAACGCAGGAAAAATCCAGATTATAATGTGTTATTGGAAATTTGATTACATTGCAGAAATTGATTGTAGATTATATACTGACTACAAAAGGAGGTTGGAGAACGTGGTCAATATTCATGAATATTTCTCGATTGATTGGGAATCTACAAGTGATAATTTGAGGGAACTAATAGGAGGTGTTATTTCAGAGAAACTACTTGCCGATGCGATGTGCGTATCAAAGAGAACCATCTACAATTGGTGTAACAATAAAGCACGACCGGGTATTGATGAACTCTTGCTTTTGTCAAAATTTTTCAACATAGAAATATCGCACATTTTGGTGACAAAAGGGCAACTCTGCGAACCCATAACGGAAGTGGATTATAACGAATCCCGTCAACTGGTTGAAGCCGCTCGGAAAAAACAATCTGTTTCAACTGACCAACTTTTGACTGGAAAATACGAAATTATATATGAAGAAGAATTTATCTCACATGTAATATTTAATGAATATGTCAGCAGTACCTATCCGATTAAGCATGTCGATGAATTCTTATTGAGCCTTCCCCTATTTCCAATCGACCAATTATGCGATCTTTTGTGTCGGGTAGAATTCAACTGGGGATATGCGAATAGAAATTATTTTATGGAGAAGCTAAAATACTCTTATGACCGAATCGACAATCCAGCCGCAAAAAAATTTATTGAATATTACAGGGAATACTATTTAACATATCCATACGTAGAAACGATTTCCGAGCTGGCAAAACTGGATATTAAGCGAACAAAATGTGATCGATATGAAAAAGATATTATGGAAAATAATAACTTTTTGCAGTGCCATGATGCCTATAAAAAAGCGTATGAAAAATTCATTAAAAAACTTAAGTTCTTAGACTACGTTTATAATTTCAAAGAACAATGCGAAAAAGATAGTGATATAGACTATGCGTAAGTCATAAATTACCCCATGCCGCCGCTAGCGGTGGTTCCAGACCGTCAAAAAAGGTCGCACGCTGTGCGTCCTTTTTTCTCTCTAGAGTAGCAATAACCATATTGCCATATTATCATATCCCAAATTTCCAACAAATTATGGTTGCAGCTTCGCCAGTAATCGTTGAAATTCCAACATATTAGCGGTATAATATAAGCATAATCGTTCAAATATATTGAGGTGGAATTATGCTTGAGAAAAACACAAATCTTAGAGGACAAGTGCAGCTTGCCTGCTTAGATAGCCTCGTTCCAGAAGGCCATTTGCTTAGAAAAATAGATAAAGCCGTGGATTTTGATCGAGTATATGACATGGTTTCTTATCTTTACTGCGAAGACAACGGTAGACCATCAGTAGATCCTGTCGTTTTAGTTAAACTAGTTCTTTTGCAACACATTTATGGAATCAAATCGTTAAGACAAACAGTAAAGGAAGCAGATATGAACATAGCCTACAGATGGTTTGTCGGCTACGGTATAGATACGCCAATCCCACATTTCGCAACAATAAGCTATGCATTCGCCAACAGATTCCCAAGCGAAGTTTTCGAAAATATCTTCACGTGGATTCTTGAGGAAGCAATGGCAAGAGGGTTCGTAAGACCCGAAATGATTTTCATAGATGCTACCCATATCAAGGCTAG
>JAISKC010000034.1 GCA_031261345.1 Eubacteriales Family XIII. Incertae Sedis bacterium
TACCTGCTCATGCGTGTAATATTTTGTGTAAGGCGCATTTGAAAGGCACGTTTTCTCTTTCCGAGGGTGCATATGTCACCTTATTCACAACCACCCATGGCGTTTTACGGAAACTCAAGCTAATAAAGTTCTTGACAATGGTGGGTTTTTGGTGTTATTTTATATGGGCGTGTGAAAGCGCAATACAACAAAGAAGAGACCCATCGTTTCTCACCTCGTCGGCTTGTGCAGGCAGGTAAATGATCAAAAGCCTTCATTACTATACTATTTGACTGTGTGAGGCTGAGGTTATGAGCGAGTGGGTTCCACTCGTTTTTTTATTGAAAGCGGCAAAAGCGCAGGAGGTATCAACCATCGTAAGACAAGTTACCAACAAAATGCCTGTCAAAGACAAGGGCAATCCAATCAACGAGGAGATCAGAGCAAGGGAGCTGAGGGTCATAGATGCGGACGGCGAACAGGCCGGCATCATGTTACTGGAAACAGCACTTGAGCTTGCGGAGAGGTCAAATCTCGATCTCGTTCTCATATCCCCAAATGCGAACCCGCCCGTGGCCAAGGTCATGGATTATGGCAAGTATCGCTACAATCAGCAAAAGAGGGAAAAAGAGGCGAAGAAAAAGCAAAAGGTCATTCAGGTCAAGGAGATCAGACTTTCGACATTCATCGAAAAACACGATCTTCAAGTCAAGTCGGCAAACGCTATCAAGTTCCTGAAGGAAGGCGACAAACTCAAGGTCAGCCTGAGATTCAAGGGGCGGGAGCGCGGCAGGACGGACAGAGGATTTGAAGTAATGGAAAGTTTTGTGGAGCTGATAAAGGATTATGGCAATCCCGAGAAGAAGCCTTCTATGGAGGGCAGAAGTCTGTCGATGATGGTCAATCCAATCGCCGCAAAAGAGGAAAAACCTGAAAAACCTGCAAAGGAAGAAAAAGTTATAGAGGAGGAAACACAAAATGGCTAAAAACAAAATGAAATCTCACCGCGGTGCATGCAAGCGCATACGTCTCACCGCTTCGGGAAAGGCTAAGAGAAACAAGGCTTACAAGAGCCACATATTGAACAAGAAGAGTGCGAAGACAAAGCGTGGTCTCAGGCAGGCGACACTTCTTTCAAGTGCGGACCTGAAGAGAATCAAGCGTGCGATGGCGAAGTAATAGTTATAGGAGGATAAAATAAAATGGCAAGAGTAAAAAAGGGTCTGAACGCCCACAAGAGACATAAAAAGGTATTGAAGCAGGCGAAGGGATATTACGGCACAAAGAGCAAGGTATTCAGAGCCGCAAATCCGGCCGTCATGAGAGGACTCGCCTCGGCATACGTCGGCAGAAAGCAGAAGAAGAGAGACTACAGAAGCCTCTGGATCGCGCGTATCAACGCGGGTGCAAGGCAGAACGGGATTTCTTACAGCAGACTCATAAACGGTCTGAACAAGTCGGGTATCGTCATCAACAGAAAGATGCTTTCGGAGATTGCTATTTCGGATGCGGCGGCTTTCACACAGCTTTGCGATACAGCTAAGAAGGCTGTAGCTCAGTAGATGAAATGTCCGTTTTGTGACAATTTGGATACGCGGGTGGTTGACTCACGTCCTACGGATGAGGGGCAGACTATCAGGCGCAGACGCGAGTGCGAACAGTGCGGTCGCCGTTTCACGACCTATGAGAAGATTGAGGAAATTCCTCTTTTTGTCGTCAAGAAGGACGGCACGAGGCAGGCTTTCGACAGAGCCAAAATCATGAACGGCATCATCAGGGCGTGCGAAAAAAGACCCGTCCCCCTGGCGGAGATAGAAAAGATAGTTATCGACATAGAAAAAGGACTGTCAAATCTCATGCTCAAGGAGATGGACTCGGCTTTGATAGGCGAGCACGTCATGGACCATTTGAAGACGATTGACGACGTTGCTTATGTGAGGTTCGCCTCTGTATACAGACAGTTCACGGATGCGGAAAGTTTCAGGAACGAAGTTGAGAGGCTGCTCGAAACCAATACGGAAAAGAGCCCCAGCTTCAAAAAGAAAAAGGAGCCGGAGAAGTGAGTGGCGGAAAGACGGTGATTGCGATAGACGGTCCTTCGGGAGCCGGCAAGAGTACGATTGCCAAGGCTCTGAGTGAGACGCTCGGCATAGACTATATCGATACGGGTGCCATGTATAGGGCAATAGCCTTGCAGATACTGCGAGACGGTATTGATTTGGCTGACGATGATGCTATTTCGGTAATGCTTGAACATGTCAGCGTGGATCAGGTTTCGGGGCGAACCCTGCTGAACGGCGAAGATATTTCGGGCAAGATCAGGACTCCTGAGGTTACGGCTATGGCGTCGGACAGCTCGGCACTTCCGAAGATCAGGGAAAAGCTCGTCGCTCTGCAGCGTCAGATGGGCGAGCGAAAGAGCGTGGTCATGGACGGCAGAGACATCGGAAGCAATGTCTTCAAAAATGCGGATTATAAGTTTTTCATTACTGCCTCACCTGAAGTTCGGGCGAAGAGGCGGTTTGATGAATTCACGGAAAAAGGGGTGGCTACCACTTTTGAAGAGGTGCTATCGGACATCTGCGAGAGGGACTACAACGACAGCCACAGGGCTACAAATCCTCTCGTCAAAACGGACGATGCCATAGAAATTTTCACCGATGATCTGGGCATTCCCGAGGTTTTGGAAACGGTTTTGGGTAAAATGACGGCATTGTAAAAATGCTCGAATTGTGATATATTACCAAATAGTGCGTGCACACTGATAAAAAAGCACGGGTATGGCATGCGAAATGATTGGTTTTTTTATTTAATGAAAGGAATCAATTATGCCAAAAATAATGGAACTGCCTTCGGGTGAAAGACCGAGGGAAAGACTTATGAAACACGGCAGCGAATCGCTGTCAAACACCGAACTTCTGGCCTTGCTGATCGGCTCGGGTATGAAGGACGAATCGGCTATGGTGATCGCGATGCGAGTGATAGCCAAACTGGACGGAGGTATTTCCGGACTTCTCACGGCATCGCCCGAGGAGCTTGGCAGTATCAAAGGCATCGGAGCGGCAACATCTTGCAAGTTACTGGCAGCAGCAGAGCTCGGCAGAAGAGCGTCGGCAATTACTGATGAAAAACTTGTCAATATCGCTGATCCCGAGGTCGTTGCAGAAATGTTCATGGGAGAGATGAAGGACCTGCCACAGGAGTGTTTCAGGACCCTGCTCATCAACATCAAGGGGGAGCTCATCGGCACGGAGCTCATTGCGAAGGGCGGCATCAACACCGCTTCAGTCGAGCCGAGGGACGTGTTCCGGCCGGCAATCAGAAGAGGCGCGGCGGCTGTGATATTGCTTCACAACCACCCGAGCGGCAATCCGGAGCCCAGCATCTCGGATGTGGACGCGACAAAGACGATGATCGACGCCGGAAATACTATAGGAATCAGGGTCATTGACCACCTAATAATAGGGAATAATAAATTTGCCAGTATGGCGAGATTGGAACTAATGTAGCTTTTTTGAAAGCGAGGAAGTTTGAAATATGTTATTTTATTTCGGTAAAAAGGATATAGGAATTGACTTGGGGACTGCGAATACCCTCGTCTATGTGAAGGGTAAGGGCATTGTGCTCAACCAGCCTTCCGTCATCGCCGTAGATATGCATGCGAAGCGTATTCTTGCGGTGGGCGAGGAGGCGAAGAAGATGATAGGAAAGGCTCCGAAACATATCAGAGTCATCAGGCCGCTCGAGGACGGGGTGATTTCGAACTTCGATATGACTATCGAAATGCTCAGGGAATTTCTCTCGAAGGTGCTAGATACCGTTTCGAGATTTGCCAAAATTCGCGTGGTCATCGGCGTTCCTTCGGGAGTAACCGAGGTCGAGAAGAGGGCTGTTGAAGAGGTTGTCAGGCAGATGGGCGCGAAGGAGGTCTATATTCTGGACGAGCCACTCGCCGCCGCCATCGGTTGCGGGCTGCCTATCGATGGGCCTGTCGGTTCGATGGTTGCGGATATCGGCGGCGGCACGTCGGACATCGCCATCATCGCGCTTGAAGGTATCGTTACGAGTACGTCTATCAGACATGCGGGCGACAAACTCAACGAGTCCATCATCTCCTACATGCGGAAAAATTATGAGCTCATCATCGGTGAGAGAATGGCTGAGGAACTCAAGATAAACTTGGGTTGCGCCTATCTCGATCCGACCGAAACCGAATTCAATTCAAGGATATACAGCGCGAGCGGAAGAGATATTGTGACGGGGCTTCCGAGGACTTACGACCTCACTCCGAACGAGATATACGATGCTATGAAGGAGTCTATCGACGTGATTGTCGATGGTGTGAAGGCAACGCTTGAAGACGCGCCCCCTGCCATTGCCGCCGATATCGTCAAGAGCGGTATCGTGTTGACCGGCGGTGGGGCTCTCATATTTGGACTTGACAGGTTGATTGAAGAGGAAACGGGTATCAAATCCTTCGCAGCGGAAAACGCTCTTGAGGCCGTTGCGGAAGGAACGGGAACGAGCCTTTCAAATATCGACAAACTTGAGCGTTATGCCAGCAATATGAAGAGCTAGTGAGGCCTTCTACCTCGGCACCAAAATATAGGATGAGCCTATGAGATGGATACAAAACCACTTTAAAATTTCTATAATCGTAGCTGTTGTTCTGTTGCTCGCGATAATTGTTTTTGCGTCGTATCAGCTTCAGGGAAAAAACAATCCGATAGGGAACGTCGCAAGCATGGTGGTGTCGGCTATCGAAAAACCGTTTTCTTCCGGCACGAAATTTCTTTCGGGAAAGGTGGGCGGTCTGCTCACAGACGACGACCTCGAGGCAGAAAATGAGAGGCTGAGGGAGGAAGTTTCAAATCTTGAAACGGAGCTCATCAAACATCGGCTTGATGAAACGGAGCTGACCGAACTGAAGCAACTTCAGGAGTCGCTCGGGACAGATGCCCTTCGCGGTAGCTATAGCCTCGTCGCGGCAAACGTGCTGGCTTATGAAGGCTCGGATGCATTTCAGTTTTTCACCATTGATATCGGGACAGATGAGGGCGTCAAGAGGGATTCTATCGTTGTCAATGGCGATGGTCTGATTGGACGCGTCATTGAAGTGAACAAGGTCAGTGCAAAGGTTGTCTCGATTGTTGATGAAACGAATAAGGTCGGCTTTCAGCTATATCGCGACCTGCAGTTCATCGGTGTCTGCGAGGGAGATGGGAAAGGAAAACTTTCCGGATATTTCCTCGACCAAGATGCGAAGGTCCGGAAGGGCGACAAACTCATCACCTCCGGCATCGGCGGTGTCTATCCTGCCGGACTCGTGGTAGGCAAGGTCAGCAAGGTTGACCGAGCTGATAAGGACGGGCTACTCACGGTCAAAATAGAGCCGGAAGTATACTTCAAGGGGATAAAGAAGGTTGCGGTGCTCGTATGATGAGACGTCATAGCAAAATGAAATACTATATCGCGGCACCGATATTTCTCGTTGGTTTTCTCATTCAGACCACGCTTTCCTTTGTGAATATCTTGGGATTTTTTCCGAATATTGTCCTCTGCCTCATGGTGGTGTTTTCCTTTCTTTACGATGAAAATTACGGAATCATTTTGGGTATCATCTTTGGGGTGCTCTTGGATCTGTCAACTCAGCAGTATTTTGGAACAATGACACTTTTGATTGTTTTGTCATACGTTCCTATCTTCTTTCTGCGCCATGTTTTCAACAATGAAAAGGTGCTGCCGGATATGCTGATGTCAGTAATTGCAACGCTTATTTATGCTTTTGGCGGCTGGACTATCCACCATATCTTTGGTAGTCCGGTCTCGATTGGGAGCGTGATAGATATCCTTCCTGCACTCGTCATTTCAAATGCTATCATCGTCTGCGTGATGCATCTTATCCTCGTTCGTACGATAATAAGGCATAGAAAAGACAGAAGTTATTATGGAGGTGTCGTCTGATGGGCAAAGTGATATTGGTGGCATCCGGCAAGGGCGGGGTCGGAAAATCCGTATTTTCATCAAATCTCGGCGCAACATTTGCGGAGAGGGGGCTGAAGGTCGCCCTCGTCGATATGAATATTGGACTCAGAAATTTGGACATCTATATGGGACTCGAAAACCACATTGTCTTTGATGTAACGGACGTGCTTTCGGGCATTGTGCCTCTGAACAAGGCGATGGTCAAGGATAAGAGATTTCAGGCACTAAGCCTTCTCGCGACGACCCAACGCAAGGAGAAATTCACCTTCGATGCCAATCAGGTGTTGGAACTTTACAAAAGGCTCAAAGAAACGAACGATATCATCATTATCGATGGACCGGCAGGCGTTACTGAGGATTTGAAACTCGCCGCTACCGGTGTGGACATGGCTGTTTTGATCACAACTCCCGAGTACGTATCGCTCAGAGATGCGGACATGATGGATCAGGTGCTGCGGCAGAGGGGCATCTCGAACAGAGCCTACGTCGTGAACAAGGTGAACAAGAGCTACATGGGCACGGGAGTTTTGCCGACGGTGGAGATGATAACCTCGGTCATGAAAATCCCGCTTTTGGGCGTCGTCCAATTCGATGATGCCATTCATCTGGCGGCGAACGCGGGCGTGCCTATAGTCTATGAAACGTCCAACTATATCGGGCGCAATTTCGTGAAGATATCCGACAGAATCCTGAGATATTAGGTCTGAGGCCTCGGAATTCTGATGGAGAAAAACCTACGCAATTTCATACGCTTCTTTGGCGCCTGCGTTTATTTGAGTGCGTTCACGGTCGGCGGCGGCTATGTCATCGTGCCACTCATGCAGAAGAATTTCGTGGAGAAGTACGGTTGGATTGACGAGAAGGAGATGCTCAGCTTCGTTTCCATTGCACAGTCTGCCCCGGGCTCGATTGCTATCAACACCGCCAATTTGGTCGGGTGGAAGCTGTTTGGATTTGCGGGGGCTGTGGTGGCTGTGGTCGCTACAATTTTGCCGCCGCTCCTGATAACTTTTGTCATTTCCATCTTCTATATGAACTTTCGGGATAATGAGATTGTCCGAGCTGTGCTCACGGGCATGACCGCCGGTATAGCCGCGCTCATCATGGACGTGGTTTGCACTATGCTCGGCAAACTTTTCAGGGACCGCAAAGTCTTGCCGGTAATCATTTTTGCCGCCGCCTTTCTGCTTGCGGTTTTCACTCCTATAAACGTGGTGTTCATTCTGATTTTCTGTGCGGCGTTCGGCGTCATCATCGGGTCTCGCACGGATAAGAAGGGCCGGGATCTTCTATGATTGCGCTTCTTCGGCTCTTTTGGAGTTTCTTTCAAGTCGGAATATTCACTATCGGCGGGGGTTATGCGTCGCTTCCCATCGTGCAGGAACAAGTAATTAAGAACGACTGGATGTCTATGACGGAATTCACGGACCTGTTGACCATTTCACAGATGACGCCTGGACCGGTGGCTATCAACCTCGCTACCTTCGTGGGGCTGCGTTACGAGGGTATAGCCGGCGGGATTGTCGCGACGGTTGCGTATACATTGCCCTCGTTCATTATCGTGTCCGTCCTTGCCGTTCTCTACCGAAAATATAGCGAGCTACGGCCGGTGCAGAATGCACTATCGGGCATAAGGCCGGCGACCATCGGGCTCATCTTTTCAGCGGGATTGTCCATCGTCTGGATGTCGTTTTTCGGGGTGGGCGTGTCGTTCGGCGCTATCGGAGGAGTGGACTTCATCGCTGTGTGCATTTTCGCGGCGGGCTTCGTGGTGCTCAGGGTTTTCAAGCCCTCGCCGCTCCTACTCATAGCAGGCTCGGGCGTCCTCGGCGGAGTCATCTACACCATCTTTTGTTGTAACTAGAGAAGTTGAGGTTGCTCTCAATATGAAAACGGAGAATATTGTGTTACAATAGCGAATAAAGAGTTTGTAGCGAAGGACTACGAGAATATTAGCAAGATTTTTAGAGTTCTCATCGAAAGGAGTCCTGAAATGGATGCTATACGTGAAATTGTAAATGGAAACGCTTTATCATCAATAATCAAATTGCCCAAATCACTTCGCGATAAGCAGGTGGAAGTTATTATTTTGCCTATAAACGAGGAAGTTTCCGATACTGAAATAAAGGTGTCTCGGGACATACTTCGACAGATGAAAAAAAATGCTACTGTGACCAAACTTACAGGTGCAATATCTCATGAACCGATTACAATTGCAGAGATACGAGAGGAAAGGCTAGTGGATAAATATGGTAGTATTGATAGATAGTAATATTGTTCTTGATCAAATCTTGAGAAGAGAGAACTTTTAGGAAGAAGCTGAGGACATAATGACTTTGTCGGAAAATGGAATTATTGATGGATATGTTTCGGCTTCTGCTATTACAGACATTTATTATATTGCCAGAAAAGCATTCAAGGATAAATTAAGGGCATTAAATCTCATACAAATTTTGATTGAAAATGTTCATGTTGCTGCTGTAGATGAAGATATTGTTACGACTGCTATAGGTCTTGAGTGGAATGATTTTGAAGATTCAATTCAATATTCTGCTGGTAATCGCGTTAAGGCGGAATATATTATTACAAGGGATGTCAATGGATATTCCAATAGCAAAATTAAAGTAATCTCTCCAAAAGAATTTTTAGAATTGATTTCAGAATAGGGTTGGGAATAAAAATCGCCTAGTGGGTCGGCTTTTTTGTTGTCCGCTGGTTTTCCGATGTGAAAATCTTATGGCTTTTTTCATATTTCTTTACAGTAAAACCCGAATATTGCTGTCTATATTATTGACCGAACATTTTCAGTTTGGTTGTTTTGGGGAAACTTCACGAGAAATTTACAAGAATTTCTTCAAATCTATGTTTCAAACTCAAAAGTTTGGGTATATAT
>JAISKC010000039.1 GCA_031261345.1 Eubacteriales Family XIII. Incertae Sedis bacterium
TACCTGCTCATGCGTGTAATATTTTGTGTAAGGCGCATTTGAAAGGCACGTTTTCTCTTTCCGAGGGTGCATATGTCACCTTATTCACAACCACCCATGGCGTTTTACGGAAACTCAAGAAAATTAGTGGTTGAAATATGTGAATAATGTGATACACTTTGTGTAGGTGAGGCCGGGCATTCCCTTCGGATTGTCAAAGGAGCACACCTCTTAGAAAACATCGCCCCGTGAAAGCGGGGCTTTTTATTGTGCTATCTGTTTCGGCGGCGGTCCAGCTCCTTTAGCTGCTTTTTCCTGAGTCTGATGTCATCGGGCACCACTTCCACCAGCTCGTCGTCCGCTATGAATTCGAGGGCTTCTTCGAGGCTCATGAGCTTCGGCGGGGCGAGCCTGACGTTGTCATCGCTTCCGGCGGCTCTCATGTTCGTCTGCTTTTTCATGCGGCTGGGGTTGACGACCATATCGTCGTTTCTGCTGTTCATGCCGATGATCATCCCCTCGTATACAGGTGTGCCCGGATTTATGAAAAGCTGCGAGCGTTCACCGATGGTATTCAGTGCGTAAGGCGTGGAAACCCCTGCTTCCTGCGCGATTATTACTCCGTTGGTTCTCCCGGGAATCTCTCCCGCGTGTGGCTCAAATGACTCAAACCTCCTGACGAGTATGCCCTCGCCGTGCGTGTCGTTGATGAATTCAGTCCGAAAGCCGAGCAGCCCGCGCGTGGGAACCAGATATTCCATGCGCGTGAACCCGTTTTCGCTGAACATCTCCTGCATGACGCCCTTCCTGACGTTGAGCTTCGAAATCGCCGTCCCCGAATACTCGTCAGGTAGCGAAATGATGGCGCGCTCGACCGGCTCGAGCAGCTTGCCCTTCTTGTCCCTGTACATGATAACTTCGGGCTTTGAAACCGCAAGCTCATAGCCTTCACGCCTCATGTTTTCAATCAGTATCGATAGGTGAAGCTCGCCTCTACCCGAGACCTTGAAGCTGTCCGTCGCCCCCTCAATCTCCTCGACTATCAGCCCGACGTTGACCTCAGTTTCCTTGTCGAGACGCTCGCGAATATGCCGACTCGTCACGTATTTCCCTGACTTCCCAGCGAATGGAGAATTGTTGACCATGAAGTTCATCGACATCGTCGGTGCCTCGATCGTGATTTCTTCGAGCTGTTCGGGGTGAGAAGTGTCGCATATGGTATCCCCGATGGAAATGTCAGCGATGCCCGAAACCAGCACGATTTCGCCACTTTCCGCCTGAGCTACCGCCGTACGTTTCATGCCTATGTAATTGAAGACCTGATTGATCTTTCGTTTGTCTTCCGTGCCGTCGCCGCGGACGACCACTATCTGCTGAGCCTCGCGAACAACGCCCCGCGTAACTCTCCCGATACCGAGCCTGCCAATATAATCATCGTAACTAAGCGATGAAATCTGCAATTGGAGCGGTTCCTCGTCCCTGTCGGGATAGACCTCGACATGCTCCACTATCGTTTCCAAAAGCGGTGCGATATTCACTCCCTCCTCCTCGGGATCCTTCACGATGATCCCGCGTTTGGCGATACCGTAAAGTATAGGGAAATCGAGCTGTCTGTCGCTCGCACCCAGATCCATGAAAAGCTCGTAGACCATGTCAACGACCTCGTCTATCCGAGAGTCCCTCTTGTCAATCTTGTTGATGAGCAATATGGGGTTGACACCCTGCTCAAGCGACTTCTGAAGCACAAACCTCGTCTGCGGCATCGGCCCCTCGGAGGAATCAACGAGCAAAATTACCGTATCGACCGTCTTCATTATCCGCTCGACCTCGGAAGAAAAATCCGCATGCCCCGGCGTGTCCACGATGTTTATCTTGTAGTCTTTGTACATTACTGAGCAATTCTTGGAGTAAATTGTGATGCCCCGCTCGCGCTCGATGTCGTCGCTGTCCATCACGCAATCGATGACCTCTTCATTCTCCCGAAACACGCCACTCTGCTGCAGGAAGGCGTCCACAAGCGTAGACTTCCCAGCATCGACGTGTGCAATCACCGCAATATTAATTATCTTCTTCTTTCCCATCGGCTCCTCTTTCAGGGGGGACAGGTCCGCCCTTCCCTCTTCCTTTGTCGTGAACGTATAGTATACCACATTATTATGCGTTATAATTGCGTTATAATGTAGAAGACGACGAAGACGACGGAGATAACGAAGATGGCGGAGGAGAAAATTTATGCTTTATAGGGAACTCGGGAAAACAGGAAAACAGGTGAGCGTCATCGGGCTCGGCCTTGAAAATGTGGACGGAAGCCCGTATGCACAGGTGAAGGAAACGGTGGACGCGGCCATAGCCGGCGGAGTCAATCTCTTCGACGTGTTCATGCCGGGCAGGGAGGTCAGAGAAAACATCGCGAAGGCACTCAAAGGACAGCGCGACAAAGTGATGATACAGGGGCACATCGGCTCGACCGAGGAAAGCCAGCAGTATGACATCAGCCGCGACCTGCCCACCATCAAGCGTTATTTTGAAGACCTGCTGAGGATATTCGACGGCTACATCGACTTCGGCATGATGTTTTTCATCGACTCCGAAGACGACTATCGCGGCGTATTTGAGACAGGGTTTGCGGACTACGTGCAGCAGCTGAAGCAGGAGGGGAAAATCGGCCACATCGGCTTCAGTTCCCACAATCCCAAGACGGCAAGAAGGGTCATCGAAACGGGTCTGCCCGAGACGATGATGTTCAGCATCAACTTGGCGTTCGACCTCTATCCCGCCGAGACGTATGTGCTCGACGAGCTTCACAAAACCTTGGACAGCACGGCATTTCGGGGCGTCGATCCCGAGCGGGCAGCTCTATACAAACTATGCGAGCAGAAGGATATCGGGTTGACAGTAATGAAGACCCTCGGTGCAGGCAAGCTCATATCAAAGGAACATTCGCCGTTCACAGAGCCCATGACCGTCTCGCAGTGCATTCATTACGCATTGACGAGACCTGCCGCCTCAAGTGCCCTCATCGGCTGCAAGACAGCGGCGGAGATGAACGACACTCTCAAATATTTGGAAATGACGGACGAGGAAAGGGATTATACACCTGTTCTCGGCACCCTCAGAAATGATTTTCGCGGCAACTGCGTATACTGTAGCCACTGCCTACCCTGCCCAAAAGACATCGATATAGCAGCGGTGAACAAATACCTCGACATAGCAAAACTAGACATAGAGAACATTTCGCCATCGATCAAATCGCATTACAAAGGCCTCGCGCATGGCGGCATTGACTGTATTGGCTGCGGAAGCTGTGAGAAACGCTGCCCCTTCGGCGTCCCCATCATAGAGAACATGCAAACGGCAGCAAAACTATTTAATCGATGAAAAAAGTTCGCTTGACAATAGCCTCCGCCTCGCCTTTCACAACGGACCAGCGGATACTGTATTCCCCGGGCGAAAGCCCCTGAAGCGCATCCGTCACAATCTCACCGTCGCCGGAAGCCACGACAGCTCCGGACGAATCGACAATACTATAGCCGGAAGGCACCCCCTCGTCGTCACCCATCACCAAAGAAGCCTCAACAGGATTCGTAGCATTCAGCTCGCCCTCCTCAATCTGCAGGACGATTTCGGCTTTGGGCACAAACTCACTTGCCCCATGGCCGCCTCCACTGCGCACCACACTCAGCGTTTCATAGACAAGATATGACGATCCGGTCACAACGATAGCACTTATGATACCAACAATAAACTTGAACTTCACAGAACCGATGGCAGCAACTTTCGCCACCGCCGCCCCCTGAAGATAAGCCTGCACTTTGATGGCACAGGCGTCACAAAAATGCTCGAGCTTGACGGGCGGCATCAATTTGTCAGCAGCAGAAGTCAGCGACTCCGTGATAGCAGGCCCCATCGCCACCGAGCCAAGAAGCTCCTCAGTTCCGCCAAACCTCTTATCCTTTTCAAGAATTTCTTTCAATTTCTTTTTCGCCTTCATGATATTTGTGGAAATCGTGGACTCAGTTACCCCAAGAGCCTTCGCAATTTCCCTGTGCTTCATCTCATCATAATAATGCATGATAATCGCCATACGCTGCATATCCGGAAGCTTCTGAATCTGACTGTATATCAGTTCGTTCGCATCAATTCTCTGCGCCGCATGAGCCGGATCATTCTTCACATCATCATCAACTATATCCCCTGCACTATCAATCGTATCGTTCTTACTGCGCTTCCTCGAATAGGCCTCGTTACTCTCGTAACAGACACTTGTAATCACCTGATGCATCCAAGCCGTGAATGCATAGGGGCTTCTGAGCGACCCGATGGTTTTCAGCATCCGAATCACAACATCCTGAGCTACATCCTCTACCTCGCCCTTGTCCCAAATGCAGTTGTAAGTGTGGAAATATATCGTCTTTGCATATACCCGATACAATTCCGCAAACGCCTCTCTATCACCCCTGATTGCTTCTTTTATTGTCCTATTCAGTAATTTACTTTCCATAGTATAAAGACAGCTTCCCGCTCTTTTTCCTTGCCCGATTCCCAGTACTTTTAATAAAATTCATCATACTCCTTTTTATACACAAAATGCAACTGTTGCATCCCCAATCCGCCAATCAATCCGCCGGTTCGCCGTCTTCAACCTTTGAACCAGCCATCTCATATGTGACAAACATTGCTATCTGTGCTAGGAAAATTGCTCCGACGATCGCCGTCCACTGATTGATCCAGACCATCGGAAGGCTGAAATCATCGAGCACCACACAGACTATAGGCGCGGCTATACCAAGTAATATGACGATAATTCTCGAGGCTGAAACCAATTTTTTCCGCCTTGATAAATCCTTTTCAAATGCCTCGACCGTGTTTAATGCCCTGCGCTTAGTAATGAGGCCAACTATTATGAACACGGACAGTATGACCGCAATCAGTGAAAATATCACCGACAAAAGACTCCATGCACCCTTGGCAAAGAAACTCCCGAGCGGCACATTGCCATTGAGAATATCCAAAACCGGATTCCCCGTCTGCTCCGAAAATTTCATCAGCTCATTCTCACTGAATTCAGAATCGGGACTTTCCGGCTCAAGGCCAGGGTCAATCTCCGTCCCCGTATCATCGCGAGTGGCTTTTGCGTCAGCCGGCTGATACGTAGCTATTATCACATATTGTGGCGTCCCGCCTTCAATGACGCTGGTTTCATAGGTCATATCCGCTGAGTAATATCCGGTCTCCAAATAGCTTTCCGTGCCGCGATAGACGACGGTGGCTTCATATTTTTCCGGAAGACCAGCCAGTTCCTCAGTAACTTTGAAGCTCACACCCGCACGCTTGAGGGACACCTTAGCTGTGCCGTTTTCGGCCAGTGCGGAAGAGACATCAAACTCCAAGTATTCAGGAATCCCGTCCTGATCAAGGTCGTTTGTCGGAAGGTCTGAAAACACCTCCGTCTTGTCCACCTCACGTTCAACCTCCACGAGTGCCGGTGTCAAAACCAACCCTGGAATGTCAGCAACGGCAGCAAGCTCTTCCTCAGAAAGCAGTCCCTCTATCTTGTAGGTATACGTCCGAGTAGAAGGAAGCATACTCTCAAGCACAGCGTCAGATTGATCAACAAGCCGATACTCACGCCCAAACTGAGTGATGGTAGAAGGAATGTCCACAGACCCACCCTCAGTGTAACGATACTCAACAGTGATATTCAAATCATTGCCACCGCCCTCATCCTCAGGCAAAGCAAACACCCCCAAAGGAGCCAAGCTCATCAAAACCAATATAACAACTGTCATAGTGAGCCTACCAATCACTGTCATTGCCGTCCGCCCTGTCATCGCCGTCATTGCGAGCGAAGCGCGGCAATCCACACTACCAATCACTGTCATTGCGGGCTTGACCCGACTCGTGCTGGGCGTGCTCCTGCACGCACCAGTAAATCCATTCCAAAAACGCCTCATCACTTAGCACTCCCCTTCAACCGCCGTCTCCTTCGCAAGACCATCACTAACAAAGCACAGGCAATAGCCGCAAGCAAAATCCAAATCCAAACAGCCATCGCATCGCCGGTGATAGGACTATTACCAAATATCCCACCGCCGCCAAGAGCCTTCGAAAGCTCTGAACCTTCAAGCTGCTTACCTGTCTTTGCGTCATACCACTTACCGCCACGCATCACGACGCCATTCTTCTCCGCATTCTCAAGGAAACTATTTTCACTGATGGATCCGCTGGGATCAAACACATCAGGGTTCATCTCAAAGCTCGAGAACACTCTTGTCAAGACGGCATCCTGATCCAAATCCGTGATCTTCTCCATAGCCACCTTGGCAGACACAGATGTGACTATACTCGCTTCATCTATAGCCTGAGTAGCAGACACAAGGTAAGAAGCGGGTTTCAGTCCCGTAGCACCGGCAGCTCCGGCAGCATAGTCAGCCCGATCGGAAGCAGGTGTCCAATCAACAACATTCCCCTTTATACCACTAGCCAGCCCGACTATGTCCTTGCCCTTACTGTCATTGCGGGCTTGACCCGCAATCCAATCCTTGCCTCCGTCATTGCGGGCCTGACCCGCAATCCAGCCCTTGACCTTAACCTTAGCAAGAGGCTCAATCTTAGCCGCGTCCTCCTTCGTAGGCAAAAAGATATTTCCATCCTTATCACGCCACTCACCGTTCTGCGACACATCGCTATAATTCTTACTCGTGAATCCAACCGAAACAGCTCCATAATCAAGCCGAACAGCAGTCACATACTCGCCCTTAGCCAGACCCAAATCGGCCACCTTGAGGTTCTGCCTCTTAGCAGCATCCAGTCCTCTAGCCTTATCAATTCCGGCCCAAAGCCTATACCCTCTATTAGAGTAACTCTTCGCCTTTTTTGAAGGATTGCTGTCAATCCCAGGGCTGCCATTAAACGTCTTATTCGTCTGATAGAGCACATAGAAAGACCCGTCCTCATCGCCCCAAGTTACTGGAGTCCAGAACTCATCGAGCACAATCTGTCCGGCCGAAACAGCCTCGAGCGGATCGTCTACAACAAACTCATCCAAAGGCACATTCGAAGTAGACCTGAAGTCTATATCATACCGATACCTTTCATCAGCAAGCCCGACATTGTCAAACCCTTCCTTGCCAGGGAGGCTCACATAGGCCGCCGAAGTCCTCTTGATAGTATCTTTGTCAACCTCAGCCGAGACGACAGGCACAAGAACCTCCTCGGTCAGGAAACGCCACTTTATCAGACCCAAAAGGTCCTGATACTCATTGCCTATATCAGGGTCAAGCGTCAAAACGATCGTCAAATCCTTCGTCTCATCCTTGAGGAAGTCGCCAATACTGATATAATTCTTCATGGAGTCATCGCCGGTCGGCTCACTTTCATAATTGCCCCAAACGGGACCCGAATATATAGTCTTGCCGTCCGCCTCAACGGTGATAGTAGCGTATTGCCGGAGCAATAGTTCCACAAGCTCAAGATTCTGAGCCTCGCCCTCGAGCGTTTCGTCCAACTGTTCAACGAATTCTGCTCTCAGGAAAATCTCCTGCGTGGAAGTGTATTCATTTTTCACCTCAACCTTTTGCGAGCGCGTTTCACCCGGCACCAAGTCCTTGAAGTTCAGGAACAAATCCGTGTCGCTGTACGTGCTACCCTGCGAAATGTCAAACTCCTCAGGCTTGTTTTCCGGACTCACGAATACCACTTGTGCATCCGCATCTTCCGGCGATTCCGGCTTCACTACATCCAAATCCTCGTAGGCGATACCCCACTCAGTTGGCAGCGCATTTCCGCCTGCCTGAATGGCCTCCATCTTGACGATAATGTCGGCAATCAGCCCTTGATAATCGTTTCCGGTGTTCACTTTGTCCAAGGTGAAAGAATCGAAGAACGACTCCTCGGTCGTTTCACCGGGCGCAAGGATACCCTTGTAGTAATAGTATCCATCACCGCCGTCAAACCACTTATCGGTGTTCGGCGAAATGATGATATTGTCTGTCGCAAGCCCTGGCACCACAGGAATCAGGTCGCCATTATCTTCCCTGCTACCATCGCCCCAGACCTTGTCAATCTTGACACGTACAAACATATCAACATCGCCGGTATTCTTCACATCCACAACCTTGTCAATCTCCGCCCCGGGATCCACTTTCGGCGGTGGATTGTAGACCTCCACAATCTCACCTGAAAGCGTCCCCGTTTTTATGACATTGACCGCCGGGCTGTCCGCCGTCCACAGTGCCCACGTGCTCACAAGCAATAGACACGTCAGCACGAGCAACAGACCAACGACCACAGTCAGCCTCTTTCTGCTCATTTTCATAACGGACATCACCTTACCTTCCATCATAAACTCCATCATTCCGCCGCACCTTTGCGGCATTATCATACATCAAAACAATTATCCTTACTGCACCCTGTTTATGGTGCAAGTGCCGTGTCGAGTGCCGCAAATGCAGTCGCTATATCCTCGACACCCTCGTCTATGAACCCTTGAGTCTGAATCGCCTCCGCCCTGAAAGTCACTTGATATTTGCCTAGCAAATCCAAATCATCCTGGTCCCAGTCCCACGGTATCACGACATGCGTGATGAATTTTGCCTCTGTTCCGTCTTCAAATACATACGAACTCCCGTTCTTGTAGTAATAGACGTATTTGCCGAGCGAGCTTTTGCCTGCCTGATACTCATACTGCGATGTGTTGAAACCGCTGAATCCCTTGATTTTGTCGCCGGAAACAAGAGTTGCCAACGCAGCATCCGTATAGTCATCGCTTGTCCCGGGCACGAGTGTTCCGGAAGTGATTTCGTAATAGAGAGTCTGCAATATCTTTTCCACCCGAGATTGACCAGTAATGATGTTTCCGTCTTCATCTTCTATCGTCATGATCAGGCGCATGAAGCTGTCGCCATCAGCCGTGACAACAGGGTCCTTGATGATGACCTCACCGGGGTATAGGTTCTCGCCGTTTTCAGGATCCCAGCCCGGCTCTTCAAGCCCAAGGCCGACATTGCCGACCGTGAACGTGTTCGTCACAGTATCCTCATCGGTGAAATAGGCTATGGTAATACCTATCACAAGCACCGCAATCAGAAGCAATGCGAGAGCCAATCCCCTCTTATCTTTTTTATCCGTCATATTTTTCACCATTCCAAATCTCCGTCATAGTGAACGCAGCACACCCGTAGCGCGGCAATCCACTATGACTACATTAGATTCCTACCTTACGAGAACAACCCTAGCAGGTCGCCAACAGTAGTTACATTTGTAATAGCTGCATCGGTTGCATCATCATAGCCTGCCGCTTCGATAGCAGCGCCCTCAGCGAAAATCTTAAATCCGCCGGTATTTGGACTATCACCTACGCCATTCCAGCCGCCTAAATTTGTTGTCAGACCAGCCCAGACTCCACCTTTCCCTGCGAGCGCAGTTAGTTGAGCAGATGTTGCCGTGCCACTCAGCCATGCATACTCATCGTCAGTGATAGCCTTGATCTTGACCCAGTCAAACAGCGGAACTGTTGTGCTATCCAGTCCTGAGTCTGTGGGATCCTCTGAACCCGGGACAAGATCGTTGTAATAGAACAACTGCACCGGAGCACTTGATGTACCGTTGAAATTTGTCCACGTTGCGCCGGAGGTATCAAGGTTGTAGCCAGGGATTGCGTCCTCAAATAGGCCCGTATCTGCGACTGCGTCGTTGTATTTGATATCAATCAAACTTATAAGTCTGGCAAAATCACCTGCTGACAGAGTGCCGCCCGCTGCATTCTGGAATGTGAGCTTGATAGCGACATACTCATCAACGGGGCTCGTGTTTTTGATTTGCGGGTCCTTCTTCACTTCTGCGCCCGGAGTCAGATTTTGACCACTTGGGGGCTCACCGCTGCCGTCACCGGGTTCATGCCAATTCGGTTCCTCAAGCTCTGCGCTAATGTTGCCGAAGGTGAAAACATTCGTCTTATCATTTGTCTTCGTAGACAAAAATGCCAACGTAGTGCCGATGAGCAGCACAGCAACCAGTGCCAGCGCCAGTATCGACTTCTTCTTCGTATTGTTTGAAAATTCTCTTGTATTCATTTTAGTTCTCCTTTTTCTTTGAAAATATTGATTTATCTATATGAAACACTTTGCGTTGAAAGTGGATTTGCCATCATCAAGGCGGACTCACCACCTTTCCTGAGACATGTACGCCCCAGTTGGCCTGTGGCACGCCATCGCTCGCCTGCAAGATGTCAGAAAGAACATCTACATCTACCTCTATATCCTTATATTCCGCAGCGAGAGCCTGATCCTTCAGCGTAACGCTCTGCAGGAGCATGGTAGTTTTCTCGCCAGGATCGAGCACCTTTTTGTAGTAAAAATAGCCGTCGTAGAAAAACCAGTCCGTCTCCCACCCGTTCGTGAAAGTGAAAACGAAGTCACCCATCTGCAAAACACCATTCGTACCCGGCTTTCCCAAAGGCGCGTATTCGCCCTGAAGACCATCTCCCGAGGCATCCTTCAGCACCGGCACTATCATGGCACGCACCACGCCGGGTATCGCATTTGCGCCATTCACATTTTGAAGTTGCACCTGCTTCGAAGTCCACGAAACACCGGTCGGCTCAAGGATGCCGACCTCGACATCCGCAAATGTGAACACATTTGTCTTCTTTTCCGTCAAAGCCGTGAGCAACGCAAACGTCACTCCAAGAAGCAAAATCGCTACAAGCGAGCATGCCAGTATTGACTTCCGCCCTCTACCCCAAATTCTCATTTTTTGTATCTCCATTCTCCCATTTGGGCACCTCATCAGATATCTCGGTTGCATCATCGTCCTCTTTTCGCTTTTTGGGCTTCGTCTCACCAATCAGAAAAGTCAGTATGATAAGTGCGATGACCACCGTAACCAAGATGATTTTTCCCTGCGTAGTCATGACAAACGAAAGCGCATATCCGACCGTAGGTAGCGAAAACTTCACGACGCCGAATACATTTTCATATTCAAGCGGTCTCGCATCCGTAGACGCATTTGCATCACCCTTCATCGTGTAGCGACCCTTTTCATCGATCGCCGCCACGCGATGTGTTACTATGGTGTCCTCGTCCGCCTCGTAAGACAGCACATCGTGTATGCGAATATCCCTCTGCGGCGTCGGCACCACATACACCAAGCTGCCGACAGGGAGCGCGGGCTCCATACTGCCCGACGCCACCACGAGTGTCCTCACTCCAAATACATTCGGTGCCACAACTGCTACCGTCACTACGAGAAGTAGCACGAGCACAATATTGACCAAAATTCTTCCAAAACGCTTCACAATACCATCCTTCCAATCTCGCTCATCAGTTTCCGAGCGCCGGCATGACATTCTTCAAAAATGCCGTATCTCCTATTCCAACATCGTTCACGGGCTCATTGTCAAATCTGAAAACGTGTGGCTGCACATCCGCGCCCGCAAGCGTTTGAGTGGTGCCGTTTGCCGTTCGCGAGGTGACAAGATTGAACCTGTAATTGCTGTCCATTTCAGTCACTGTGTAGCTCCCCGGAGACAATCCCACCACCTTGACACTTGCGGTGTTCTGCCCCGCAGCAACGGTCACTATCTGATAGAACGTCCTCGTGCCCTCCTCGATTTTGAACACAAACCGCTCGTCCCTGACTGCCGTATAAGGCTTATATCCACTGCTGTTCTTCACCAAGCTCTTCGTTATTGTGAATTCAAGCTCATCCTCTATGGGCAGCAGCTCGTTGACAGCCGTGATAGTGTATGTTCCACCACTCGCAAGGAATGGGAAATATCCCTGACCTGCGAAACTTCCACCGAGCGGCGAGATGGCCGAATCTCCATCGCTGAACTCCGTGAACTCATATCTTTCAGCCGGAGCCATACTCTGCTCCTTGATATAGTAAGTCTTGCCCTTCAGAAGTGGCTCACTTGTAGTAATAGGCTTTGCGGTTCCATTCGTCAGTGAAATAGTACCAATCGGGATCATATAGCCGTCGTCAAGATCGTAGATACCAAATCTGAACGACGAGCCCTCCGGCCACTCACCGGAAGAAACGACTTCGCCGTCTCCGTCCTGCACTTTCTTTTTGAGCGAAATATTGCTGACGACATTGCGTTCATTCTCAAACAGAAGACCCACAGCACTCAGACTGCTATCGACGGCAAACTTCGCACCACGGAGGACATCTTCAACCTTGTAGTCCTCTCCACCTGTCACAGACTCCAAGTGGAAATTGTTGTTTATCTGCTCGACGACGTAGTAAGTCTTGCCTATCTCCCAAAGATAGTCTTCGGGATCCCACGAGCTACTGTACTTGTCTTCCCAAACGGTCACAGCCTCGCCCGACTCCTCGGACTTCCTGATTGTGCCGCTTGCCACGAGCTGTCCCGAACCCTCAGGATCTCCCTTGAAGAGGTCGAAGCTGAAATCCAAATCCGCACCCGTGAGGCTACTCAAATTGTCAACGGCCTTGCTCACGGAGAAAGAGTTGAGCTTCTTTGCAGTAGCGTGATTTGTCGCAATGACCTCCACGCTCATGTCGGAGTCTATATCGCTTGCGCCCACATCGAACACCGCAAAGATGCTCACGCCAGAGGGTCCGACATTTGGCATGCCGCCCACTCCGGCCGCTCCACTGAGCAGCGCATTTCCGTTTGCCGTCCCTGCTATACTCGTGATATCCCAGCCGTCATCACTGCCGGCCGGCACCTCATAGACCGCATACTGCCCCGCGGTGAGATGAAGCCCGCTCATGCTCTCCTTCCAAGAGGAGCCCTTTGCAAGCGTGAACTCAAGACTGCTCTCGCCATCTATCATGCCGCCGTCAAGCCGCTTGACCATGACGGTGAAAGTCTTCGCGCCCAGAATATCCCTATCGTTCGCCGAATCAAAAGCCTTCGTGACATCAATGGATACATCGGAAAATCTCTCCGTATTTGTGATTGTCGCATCGGGATTGCCGTCCAAATCTGCGGCACCATCAAAGGTGAACTCCGCGCCATCATCTCCTCCCACAGTGTAGGGGAATGCACTCAGACTGTCGGTCCTGAAATACTCGTCACCGACCTTCATCAGCTCATACACCCGATACTTTCCATAAGGAACATCCGAAAAACTCACATCATCGTAGCCCGTGCCATTCCAAGAAAGCGGCTTTGGCGTCCCGACCCGTTCGGCGTTCGCGTTCACAAGCTCGACGAAAAGTTCCTCGTCAGCAGCTTCCGTCCTTGCCGTTCCGTCCACACCTATGATGTCCTTCGCCACGGTCAGCGTGCCGCTCTTCACCTTGTTTGCAAACTCGATCAGCACACGAACATCCTCCGCCTCGTCAAGCTCAAAGGTGAGCGAATTCGCTCCAGTGACAGCAGACCTGCCATTGATACGATAATTCTTGAAAGCAAAGTCGTCGTGCACGGCCTCCGTCAACTCATATATGCCGAACGGCACGCTATCGAGCGAAACGATATTGCCGGGCGAGCCCTCCGGTGCCCACGACACAGTGTCGCTGCTACCCGTCTGAACCGTACCCACATATGTCTGTCCGTCATCTGCCAACTCAGCCCCGGGCGCATCCTCTTCAAGGGGTCCTCTGAGCGTGAAGTTGAACGTAGGTGCCTCACCATCAAGCGTATTCGCCTCGACGGATTTTTGAACGGTGATAGAGCCGCGGATCTCATTGTTGACTATGACCTGTGCATCCTGCGTGCCCATCGTGACGAAGCTGCCATCGCCCTCATAGCTCACGTGATACAGCTCCTGTTGCGCAGCACTGAGCTGCTCATCCACCGTATAGCTGTTGCCGAGCACAACGCCGGACACTACTTGCTGATAGCTGTTTGAATCCTTCAGGTCAAACTCCTTATATGCATCCTCCGTATCCGAGAATGTACCGTATACACGCACCTTGAATGTGCCGGTAGTCGGATCCTCGCCATTGACGGTCTTTTTGACTGTAAGGCTGCCCGCCGAACCGACAGGCGTATTTGTGACAGTCACCTTCGCCTCGCTATCCGCACTCACGACAGCCTGCGCATTTGCCGGTGTATAGCTCACCGAGTAATTGTTGTTGCTTGCAATCTCCTCTACGGTGTATAGCTCTCCTGTGATGACTCCGGACACATCGATCCAATCGCCAATCTTGTCGGGCGTCACTACGATGGACTTGTATGTACCCTCTTGGTCGCTGAAGTTGCCATTCACCCTGATGGTGAAAGACTGCCCCTGACCGCCCTCACCTTCGAGGACCTTTCTTATCTTCAAGATTCCCGGAGGAGCCTTCTCGTTCACGATGTTCAGCGTCGTATTTCTCTCAACAGTGAACGTATCCGATGATACATCTACATTGCCCTCGGAATCCTCCGCCGTAGCCGTGAATGTATACTCCTCGCCATTCTCGCTGATGGTATAGGTATTGCCGGGTACCAAATTGTTCAGTGTCCGAGCCTTCAAGTTGTCCGAATCGATCCAATCGCTTTCGTTGAATGTGAGCGAGCGCGTGAGCGGCTGTCCACCGTTCATATTGTAGAACACACCAGTGATGCCGATGGTGACAGTGAGCGGCGTATGCTCAACGGACTCGTCAAATGACTTCGTCACGGAAAGATCTATCGGGTATAACGGCACTGATGGAGCCTTCCAGTTTCTGATAGTAGTGATAGCTGCTCCTCCAAGCTGTGTCGCTTTGACGGTGCTACCAAACGTGGCTCCGGTCGAATCGACATGGAACACGGGAAGCGGCTGTGGATCATCCGGATCCTGCATCAAATAGTCTTTGGGTGGTTTTGTTTCCTTGACCCAATACTCACCCAACGGTAGGATTGTGCTCGTTGCAAATCCCCCTTGAACCATCGTCATCGTATCAATCAAATTTTCACATGTAGCTTCGGTGAATATGCCAAACTCCGCGCCCTCGAGAACTTCGTCGAATGGACCAACTTTTTTTCCTATGCTGATCTTTGCACCGTCGATATGTACGCCGACGCGCGGTGGCTCAGCCATAAGCTTGCGATATTCGCCTGTATAGTTTTCGCCGTCAAACTCACCACCAAGTGGATCCCAGACGGTATACTTGTATCCAAATGAGTTGAAGGCAATTTCACCTGCGATTGCGTCGGAAGACGCTTTTGCCTTGAAAACAACCCTGAGCTCAGCGTGATCATCCAAATCCGTCTTCAGGTGAATACGCATAGCCGCACCCTCGGTAGCCGGCACCTCAGTTGACCAACCGGAAAGTGCTACGAGCGTTGACGCAGGATCCCATTCGGCCGTTGTGAAAGCGGTATCTCCCGTCGGCATACTGCGATACCATATATCGTAGTCATCGGGGCTGACCGTCACCCACGTACCGGCAGAGTTTGTGCCATAAGGTGGTCCTGCGGCCTTCGTCTCAAGTACCACCTCCGGATCCTCGGCGAAAGAAACGCCAAACTGTGACTGCCTCACGGACGCCAAATTGATGACACCCCTATCGCCTGAAACAGGGAGCCTGTCTATGAGCACCAAGTCAGAGAATTTGGAAGTCGCTTGATTCTTCACGGAAAGCGTATATGTGAATGGATCATCGGCACCGGAGCCGATACTCACACTCTTTGCACCGGAACCACTCGTGACGGTTTGATTCGCGATGTTTGTGGCGGATTTTGTCCCCTTTGAGCCGAAAGCTCCACCGATTGTCACGGTACCCTGTGCCTGAATGGCTCGTGGCTCATCGCCGACATAGTATGCACCCTCGCCTTCGCCCGGGATGACCTCAATCTTTCCCGTGCGTGAAACGAGCTGCACCGTATTGTCGTATGAGCGGTACTCAAGTATATTGGATGTGCCCTCGAGGGGCTTCATATACAGCCTTAGCGTCTTTGTCGAATTCGCAGGTATCCAGAAGAGTGGACCAGCGGTAGTGCTTGTGCCCGAACTTCCTTTGATATCAAGGTGAACTGCCATCACATCGCGTGGTTGTCCAACGACTCCGACCGAACTGGGATCACGATATGTAGTTGGCCGAGTAGAATTAGTAAGAAGGCCAAGCATACTAGTAAAAATACCCGTATTATCCACGCCGCTGATAATAGAGGAACGCAAAACATCTTCACTTGCATCAAGACCCTGCAAATCACGAATCCCGATGGGGTTTCCTCCATATAAATTCAACGCAGCCTGATTCGCGATGCCGTCTATCTCAAACCAAACGAGTTCATAAGGATATGGTATCAGATCGATAAGCGAAAGATTTGAGACGATAAAGTTGTTGCCGTTGTGAATTTTTACATCCCACTCGATGATATCTGTCAGCGATGGTGAATGTGTGTCATCAATCTCCTGCCGCTCACCCTTATCCGTAGGAGCGTTCCATGTATCGTCGGTCTTTGTCTGCTGCCAATTTGAGGCATCATCCTTGAAATACGCAGCAGCTTCCTTCGTCAGACCGAGCTTGACGGTCTTGCCTATTGTGACGGTTGATGAAAGTGTGGCTCCGCCGCTGTTCAGACCACTTGCGACCATATCACCGTTGTTGCTTGGCACAGTGCCAAATGTCGGGTAAGCAGAAGTATAACTACCAGTATAACTACCTGAGGTTGTCTGAACCTGAAAATCGTCATAGACAAGATTGAGTAGGCGTTCGCTATTCATCCCCACTATTGTATCGTCAACTCTAAGCTGGGACAGATTCATACTCGCTGTATTCGGTAGCTCGGCCGCGTCTTGCAGATAGTTTATATCATTAGTACTACTTGCGGTATTAATAAGTTCAGGACCTAATTCCTTCACCCCATAGCGAATAGTGATTGACTCACCGGGTTTCAGTACGATGTCCCTTGCAATGGTGAACGTTGCATCTCTTCTGTCGCTACTGACGGTGGTAAGCAGCCACCCATTGCTGAGGCCCGCCGGAGTCTTCAGTTCGACATCGGCTTCGGTAGCCTCCGAATACATCCTCGGTCTCGAACCACTGGCAGGCTGTATCGGTGCAACAGCCACATTGGAACTTAATGAATATACAGGTGCAATTGGGCTCATATAAAAATCATTATCTAAAGCATTATTAGTATTGTAAACAGTAGTGAAGCTATTAATTAGCAGTGCGTCGACATCCCCACCGACGGTAGGATAACCATATATCCATCCCACAGGTAGCTTCGATTCCTTAATTTCATAGCCCCCGGGCAATGTGATTGGGTAGTCTGCATCAGGTCCGTTCGCTATTGTTATGTCATAGTACACTTGGTGTTCACCAATAGGTGGTGAAACCCTCGTTGTCCGATTATTTGAGACCTGATAAGTGTGTCGAAACTTGATAGGCACTGTATCAATATCAAGGAGCTGTGTGAGGTCGTTAGGAGCATACCACCTATGGTTGCCACCATACATCTCCGCAGAATACATCCAAAGAATAGATGCCGCATTACCAGTAGAACGACCCGTGACGCCCTGCCCAAAAATGCTCTTTTGGAAGTGCAGATCCGCCTTGCCGCCCATATATGTGAATGGACCGACTGTAGCCTCTGCCTGAGCCGTGTCTACGTCAACCTTGACGGTATTTTTCTGCTTGTAGGCAGCTTTGAAATTCTTGTTTTGCTCGGTGGACAAGCTACCATCACCATCGTATGAAAGCTGATACTCGCTCCGCACCTTCACATCAAAAGTGATTTTGAGCGTGTCGCCATCATAGAAGACATCCGGTAGCGTATTTGGGTCAACTGTAAACTGGTACGGGGTATAGACCGCACCCGGGACGTATGAAGAGTTGTTGCCCCAGCCCGCAGCTTTCAGGAAGTCGCTTGTGACAATCTCGCCTCCGTCTGCCGGTATGTACGTCACATGGACGAGAAGGTCCTCTGACGTATCGAGCGGCAAGGTATTCAACTCTTCGGTGATAGAAAGCTTGGCTTTTGGCACATCGTATCCCAGAGTATTTTCTACTACTATTTCGTATGTACCGGAGTCACCGACTTCAGGTGCAGAAAATGAGTCGATTGCCGTTGCACCCGTCGTCTTATTCTTCAGTATCTTATCGACTCTGACCGAGCTCTTTAGCTCAACGGGACTTTCAACGATCTTGGTCTTGCCATTGTATTGACCGTAGAGATAATTGGTCACAGAGCCGCCACTGCGAAATGCCACTGCCTTGATGGTAGGTGGGGTAGAAACAGTCAGTGCTGCAGTCACGCTATTTGAAAAATTCCACGTGAGAGAGACCACATCTGCATCGGTGTGGCCCGAAGAGTGCGTGAGTGAGACACTCGCAGCGTTTGCAGCACGCGAAATCGTATTGCTCGTGCCATCGGCGTAGTTGACTCTGATACTGTGTGCTACGCTGAAACGACCTGTTTTGACTTCATCTATAGAAAAGCGAGTGCGCAGCTCTGCCAAGTCATCCGTGAAAGAAAAGCCTGAAGCTCCGCGCGTTAGCCCAACATCTTGTGACATCAGCGTGAACGTGATGGTTCTGTCGTCACCTTCGTCGTTGAAATCGACATACGGTCTGTCCGCAGTCTTGCTGAACACCGGCACTTCCTCAATGATGTCGTGTGTCGCGGTATCGCTTGCAGAAGTTCCTGAAGGAGGTATGAACGTCGCAGTATTGGTCATGCGAGATGGTGGTGCACCAAAAGCATTCTCAAACATCGGCGCAGCGGGATATTTGATATACACATAAAGCTCAACAAAACCATTGGCGTCACCCACTCTTGGTGGAATGGTGACATCTGTGTAGGTGATTTTGTTACCTACGAGTGTATGCGCGCCAAAAGTGCCACCGGTTTCACTCCATGCATACGGGCTGATGTAGATGTTGTTGGGATTTGCTGTATTTCCACCCGCAGTGTATGTGAATCCGCCGAGTACAGGCGGCAGCGTATCTACGACTGTCGCACCCGAAATAACAGCCTCGGTGCTGTTTTCAACACGGATTGCGTAACCGACTAAATCACCCGCAAAGATGCTCGTATGATCCTCATTGATATTATTTCCAAGAACCGTTTGCCGTATGATCTTTTTTGTGATGAGATAGTTCGGCGGCGGCGATGTGAGTTCAATGGTGGTTTCATCCCATGGCTCACCTACCGCACCTCTGACATACACTCTGTTCGTCACAGTCTTGTCAGAGAAGTGCGTACCGTCATCGGCACCGCCTCCATCCAATGTGACGGGGATTTCTCCCTTATAGTTCACGGCGTATGTTTCACCCTTAGCGATGCTCGGAATGGGGAAGATGACGTGATATACACCGGAGACCTTCGTCCATGTACCGGAAACGGGCTGTCCATGATTATCCGTGCCTGAAATTGTTCCGCTCGTAGCAGTGCCTGCACCGATGGGACGCAGACCGTCCTGCATCAAGTCTTCAAAGTGAATCGGTATCTCATAATCGCCTGTACTTTTTGTCCCATTGTTTTTCGTAGAAATATGATAATCAACCGTGAACAAATCCGGCGTGATACGCAGTGGCGTGCCATGTGTTTTCGTAACGTTCATGACAGCACGGCTCTTTTGGTAGTATACGGGTGTTGACGACCAGCCGCCGCCACCGCCACCGCCGCCGCCGCCACCACCGCCGCTACCGCCGCCGCTACCGAAGTGTGCAGTGTTTGTCATCGAAGTGCCATCGGTGAAAGCCTGATATACCGTTGCTGAATAGTTCACCACAACCTGATCGCCGCTTGCAATCGCAGGGATTGGTACGGTTATCACACGTGTCGATTCGTCATAAGTCGTGCCCGGAAAACTCCCCTGAAGCTCGGCAAGCTGTTCCGGCATCAGCGTCATGCCTATTGGCAATGTATCCGTCAGAATATCGGGCTGTGATGCGTGATACTCATTCGTATTTTTGATTATAATGGAATACGGAACCAAATCACCTATCGCAACAGAGGCCCCCGCATTACTCGATTTTGAAAAGTTGAAAGTATCGGGAGTCTTTTCCGGATCAAAGTAACGCACGTTTGCCGTAGCGGTAAGGTTGATCTTTGGGTCAGGTATGCGCACCGTATTTGTGAGTATTGTTTCGTTCGGAAACTCCTGAATAACATTTGCGCCAAAAGATATGGTGTACGTGCCGTCAATCGCAATCGCAGGTACGGTGAGGCTGAATACACCGGTGGAATCGTTGTAGGTTGCTCCCGAATAGCTAGAAAGAAATGCATTTTGCTGCAGCGTGTTCATTCTCACGCCCGCGGGAAGCGTATCGGTCAAGACATACTCCGATGATGCATGATACTCGTTTTCGTTTTTGACTTCGATGGTGTAAGGAATCGTATCACCCTGCTTCGCGGTATCTACCTGTGCAGTCTTGGTGAGCGACAGCCAGTCAGCCGTATCATCGGTATCAAAATACTTCAAAGACGCTTGTGCAATGAGGTTCATGTCGGGAATACGTGCCGTATTGGTGAGCACTGTGTCGTTTGAAGCCTTTTGCGTCACGGTAGTGTTGAAGGTGATCGCGAGGCTGTCTCCTGCCGGTGCTACGAGACCCGGGATTGTGAGTACGCCCGTGCTGTCATTGTAAGTCGCAGCCGGATAGGTGGACTTCAGTGCAGAAAATTGTGCCTCGGTCATTCTCACCCCATCCGGAAGTGTGTCTGTCAATGTATGAGGTTGCGATGGACGGGTATCGATGTCGTTCGTCACCGTCAAAGTGTATGGGATGATGTCATCTCTCTTTACTGTAGCCTCCGGACCTGCAGGCGATAGGTTGTGCTGCTTCGCAAGTACGAGAGAATCCCTTGCATCGTAGATGTTGTTGACGGTGTTCGTGTCCTTCGATGTGCCCTTTTCGACGTAGGCAACATTTGCCTTGTTTGAAATAGACTTGTTGTCGGCTGTGCCCGGAACAACTGTGACCTTGAAGGTGAACTCCTTTTCCTCATCGGGTGCAAGAAGCACATTTTCCCATTTGATAATGCTGCCGGCGGCGGTGCCACTCACGGAAGGCGCCACAAAGTCGCTACTCGGCGAGCCTGAGACGAGCACCGCATTTGCGGGCACGGTGTCGGTCACGGTGACGTGAGATTCGGTCAGTCCATTGCTCTTCACCTTTATCGTATAGGTGATGGGCGTTGTGTAATTGTAGATTTTCTCGGTGCTCGCGGGGCTGTTGCTCTTCGAGACCGTATGTGTTGTCGGCGGCACGGTGATGGGAGCCGTGACGGTTGCCGTGCTGTGCGACGGATTGATGACCGGATTGTTGTCTCCCTGATGGTTTGGCAGGGCATCGAATGTAACGTTGTGCGTGATGACCGGTGTCGGGCTGTTTGTATCGAGCACGGCTGGGTTTGCCACGACGAGATTTGTGCCTTTGAGCGTGACGCCCAGACTCAGATTTTCAATATCCGCTGCGGTCTGTCCGCCCTCCGGCCAGCCTGTCGCATCGTTCAGAGTTTCGTTATCCTTGAAATATGTATAGCTCAGAATATTGCCGCCCGTGATGGTTGCACTCGCAATCTCCTTTGTGAAAGTAGCTATTACTGTGCCATTCACAGTGACGGTCTTCTTGTCGGCCTCAAGCTGAGCCGTACCCGTCGGGAAAGTCACGCCTGTAGGCAGGGTGATAGTATCTGTCAGCGTGTAGTTCTTTGTGAATACCGTGTTGGTCTTCTGGCCGTTTTTGGGATTCTGTGCTGTGACCGTATAGGCGATGTCGTTGACTAGTGAAAATCCACCGGTGACAGCCTTCACCTGTGTGCTCGTAGGCGACTCCGTGATCTTGACGCCGTCCCAGCCGAACTGACCGGTGAATCTCATCACACCTGTGCTGGTGATCACAGCTTCGCCTTCAAAGGTAGCTACATCACCCGGGGCATATACCGTCGGCAAGCCAAAAGTGAGATCCGTCGAGTTTATGCTGTAGCCATTCGGTACGGATACATTGAGAAGTGTCATCACCGCATCACCGGGATAGATCGTGTATTCGATGTATTCGGGTGCTCCCGTGCCTTCATTGAAGTGCATCTGTAGCTCAAGCGGATTGCTCATTTCGCCTTCCACCGTATACTTTCCTTCATTGTCAAATTGCGGGAACGTAAGACCGGGGATACCCGTTGGCAGAGGAATCCGCACAATCGCATATTCGCTTTCTATTGCACTGGCAAAGCTTGTGAAAAGCCTGAGTCTACCCACATTACCGACTGTATTACTGACCTGTGCAACCGCCAACTCTACGCTGAGTGCCTGATTTGTCTCGCCTGCGAGAGCCCCTATCTCACCCTCTGCGAGAGCATTTATCGTCTCATCAGAGAGAGCATCCAGTATCAGCGGACCTCTGTATGCCGTTATCTGCTCTAAATCCTCTATGTCCTCGGGATATTTACCAAAATCCCAGTCCTCACCGGTCGGCGAGTATTCGGTTTTGGTATCGCCCGCGGCTTCGGCAATTTTGCCGGTGCCTTCCTTCTCCAATGTCCCCTTTTCCGATGCCAAGGCATTTGCCGAAGAGGAAAATGTCATGCTGGACGCCAGCACCACGCATAGCACAATAGCAACAGCAGCAGTAAATTTCTCAGATAATCGCTTCATAATTCTCCCTACCCTTTATCTCCAAAACACACGATTCGAGCACGAGCTTCAATTGACGTGCAAAACAGAATATATAATTGATGAATGAACAAAAAACACCAAGCGAAAAATACCGCCAAGCGCTATAAACATTAAAAGTTCTCGCAATGACGATACCGCCTATTGCAATAAATTTTACTGGAACTAAATTACTGGATATGAACCCCCGTAGAACGGGACACACACACACACACACACACACACACACACACACACACACACGGGAATATTTCCCAATGCTGCTCGCGTCGCGTCGTGGCTGTGTGTCGGCGTCAAAGCTACGTCAAATCGCTCAACGCCAAAACGGCTATTCTCCCCCTTGTGAATACTCAATTTTCCTCTTATCTCCCCCGTAGTATACCTCAATCCAATTTCCCTATCATTTTACAAAGAATGGAGTTTGAGAAAAATCCTTGCCTCAAAACAAAAACTTTTTCCAAAAAAGCAAATTTCCTTCGCAAAATCAAGTCGAATCGGTTCAAGTAAGCCCATTATCAACCCAAAATTAGAATTAATCAATAAAATCTAAGTGTAGTTTTTGTAAAACTTTCGTAAACAACTCACGATATTAACGATAGGGGACAGGTCCGCTGTCTCGTTTTCTGGAAATAACATGGCAAAAATATGGCAAAAAACAGGACAGCGGACCTGTCCCCTACTTCCACCTCGGGAAACCGTCGATTTGCGGAGAAAAACAGCCCAAATTCGACGTAAATCGCCAGTTTCCCGAGCTACAACAAAGAACACAGCCCATTGAGCATTAAGAAGTCACATCCTTGTGTGAAGCCAAAAAGCAAAGAACGGTCCCAGTTGAGCAGTTCCCTACCATCAGTTGGAATTTAAAAAGCGGAGCCGAAACCCCGCTTTTATTGCAAATTACACTATGTCTCGCCCTATAACTTCTTAATCTCTTCAACAGAAATCCCTGTATACTTTGCAATAAGAGCGACATCAAGTCCGTCAACCTTCATCTTTCGAGCGGTCTCAACTCTGCCCTCAGCCTTCCCCTCATCAAGACCCTCTTGGCGGGCTTCTCTGATTTTCATGAGTTCAATAGATGCCCAAAGCTCCTCGCCTCGTTCCTGTCTACTAAGCATATCTCGCTCCTTCTGATCAAGATTCACTACACGGATAATTTCCGCCGCTCGCTTGATGTATTCAGGCGCCTCATCAGGTGCAACTCCGGTTTTGAAATATGTTGCCCAAAACGCCTGTGCTTCCGTACGAACATTATCCTTCGTCAACTCAAAATATGCAAGCTTTATAAAATCTTCGTCAAGCCCCACTCCCAGTTCCGGATCAAAGAGCTTCAGTATGCGCAGTGGATGTTCATCGTTAAAACAATTGTAACCCAATATGTTTAGTGAATACACAGGACGAAGGCTCGCATACCTCTCCCCCCTGCCAGACTGTATGATTTCAGTTTCCAATGTTTCCAAGTTGATTTCATCCCTATCCTCATTGTAATTGCTACAATAAGTTTCAAATGGATAATACAGGGAACGCCGACCGAAATCCGGCTCTTTTCGAACCTGACATTCCACAACAAAGTCCGCAAGCTCCAGTCTTGCAGAAATATCCCGCGCGGTATGACGAAGCACATTTCTGATCGCTGCATCTTCAGATTCAGCTTCTGCCTCAACCTGCTCGCAATAGGCTTTGATGCTATATGGATTTCTCAATATTATCTTCTCTGGCGATATACCGAAGAAGTCGTGAATCAGTCCGGCGAGCACCTCCTTGCTGTCTTCGCTGGAAAAAACCTTTTTGAACGCTAAATCGCCCAGAGGTTCGATATGATCAACTCTCAAAATCCACCGCCAATCT
>JAISKC010000068.1 GCA_031261345.1 Eubacteriales Family XIII. Incertae Sedis bacterium
ATATACCCACTTTTTCGGGTTTTAAACATTTTTTTTCGAAAAAGTCCCCAAATCGGCTAAAAAAAATCAAGACTAGATATGTTCTCAAATAAATGCTTTTGGCTCTGGGCGCAAACCCATACCAATTATCCCCCGCATTAATTAGAGAACCGACTAGTCCAAAAAATCCTGCTTTTTGTTCCCGATTATTTTACTATACCCCCCAAATAAGAAATTCAGCACAAATAAAAGTAAAGTTTTAGTGAATTTTCAATACTTGTTGACTTACACGAACGGGGTGATATACTAAAAGAAATAGAAGGCTACCGCTTTGTCACGGCGGTATCGTTCCAGAACTTCTGAATACGAGACCGTCTCCATCAAAATTGATGAGGCGGTCTCGTGTTATTTACGCCTGTCTAGTGACAGGGCGACAACAGCAATAATGACAAGTGCAAAAGCGAACAAGTCGCTATAAGTCACAAATTCAGTCATATGCGTCACCTCCTTTCGGAAAGTGAACGAAACCGCTAAGCGGTAGCCAAATAGAAGTATACCACAATTTTGACCATTGCAACCATTTATTTACAAAATTTGAATATTTTTTTATTATCCCGTTTGTTGCACCCCGTTTCATTTGTGAAATTCACATAAAAACCCCTACAGAAAAGTGAAGAGTGCGAATGAAACGGGAATGGCGCCTGTAATAGACGCTACAGAAAAATACAATTTGACTTACTGGAACGGGAGGAATAACTCCCCCCGTTCGTTTTTGTTTAAAATCTAGGTTGCCCTTATGCGACGTATTCTTCTTCGTACTCCGAATCGTTTCTCGTACTTCTGAGCTTGTAGACTACCAGTAAGAAAAGATGCACGATGAAGACGATTCCGACGAAGAGCGTCCACTTGTTGACCCAAACCATCGGCTGCGATAAATCATCGAGAATGAGCCAAACGATGGGCGTAGCAACACCCGCGAGACACGTCAACGCCTTGAGAAGCTTGCCCCGCCCGCGTCTCTTCTTGATCTCCTCATATCCATAGGCAATTTTATGCGCCTCATGGCTGCGGCGACGCTTTGCGAATACACCTATCACGAGAAAGATAGAGATGACAGCAGCCACTATCGACATGATTCCCGACAGCAGACTCCAAGCACCCTTGGCACCGAACCAACCGAGCGGAATGTTGCCGTTCGCAAAGTCTATGAGGATATTGCCCGTCTGCGCCTCAAGCCTTTGCTGATCCTCAGGGCTGAACTCCGAGAAGTTCGGACCCTCCGGCACAACCGGCTCAGACTCCTCGCTCACGTTCGTGTCCGTCGGCGGATTCACAATCTGCGGCGACACAACATTCGCCTGCCAAATAGCATAAAGCGTTACATCGCCGTTGATTGTCAGCTTCTCACCACCTGCGAAGGCTGCCGATTTAGCACCCGCATTCCTGCTCCAACCAAGGAAAGTATAGCCCGTCCTATCAAAAGCATTCTGAAGTACCTGATGGCTCGAGCCAGCCGGAAGATTCGTCACAGGGCTGATGCTCCCCGAAGTGCTCCCATTGCCGTCATAAGTCACCGTGTAACTGACCCGCGGCATAACAATAGGCGATTCCTCAGCCTGCCAGATGGCCGTATAGGTCGCATTCTCCGTCACCTTAGAGGCGATCTCTTTGTCCCAACCTACAAATTTCCAACCATCTTCACCCGTTGCCTCAGGCGCCGCAGGCGTATCCGCCGGTGTATTGCCCGAGTAATGAAGACCATTCACCGTCTTCGGGCTGAACGTCCCATGCTCGCCGGGCAGGTATGCTACCGTGTATTCTATCGGCGCCCAAACCGCGTAGAGATCCAAATCGTTTTCCACACTGAGCGTTGCGCCCACCTTGTGCGTAACGGTCTTCGCCTCCGAATCGGTAGACCATCCGATGAATTCATAGCCTTCCTTTTGAAGGGTTTCGCCACTCTTGGCCTTCACGCCCGCCGCACCGTGCTTGTGCGTAGTCTGCGTCGGCTCCGCGCCCACCGTCTGTCCGTTGCCGTGATAAGTTACCGTATGATCATCGACAACAAAGTTCGCCTTATATGTCAAATTCTGCGTTATTGCCAAACTACTGCTTGGGATTGCCGGTGTCCACCCCGTGAAGCTGTAATGCTCATTGATGGGAACCGGCGTAGGCACGACGATGCCTGCCTTGCTCCAAAGCCAGCCCGACTTCGCCTCATACTCCGTCTTACCACTGAGGCTTCCGCCCGCCGTAGCCGTGAATTTCACGCGATGAACCACAGATTTCTCATTCGTAACCGCCACGGAAACGTTGCCGTTTATTACGCCGCCCACGCCCTGTGCATCCGTGCGATTTCCGAAGACCGTATAGTAAGGAACATAGTGAAGATGGTCCTTCTCCGTTACTGTGAAGTTCTCGCCAGCACTTCTCCCAAAGACAGTAATGCGTTGCTTCGCCTTGATAGCGATATGGCCATCAACGGTGATCTTTGGCGTGCCGATGACATCGCCCGCAAAGTCGTAAAGCGTATACGGACCGGAATATGGCTCGCCCTCAAACTGCACGAGGAAATCAAATGCCTCGTCGCTCGCTGGAAGACCACTGGCAAGCGCCTTGGAAACCGTCAGCGTATCGACACCGTTCTTAGGCGTGTTGTAAATCACCTTGAAAATGTCGCCCGTGCTAGTCGAAACATCATCGAAAATTACATTATTCCCATCATCTATGACATCAGTAATGGTCGGTGGAGCCACCGGAACAGCGTCCTTGCTGCCATCGATGACGAGTTTATAGTAACCGTCGGGGAAAAGGTATCCAGACGCGGTCTTTATCTCTTTCAGGTAATAGGTACCGGTAGTGAGGTCGTTTACAACGATGCGCCCATCTGCATCGGTCGTCAAGGCATTGGCAACCGCCAGCGTTCCATCGGCTTTGTAAAGTTCAAACTCTACACCAGAGAGAGGTAGCTGCGTGTCGCTCGCATACTTTGTCAGCACCAACTTATGACCGTTCACCCTGTTTTCAAAAGCGAGCCATTTGCCGTCATTGCGAACGATGCTCTCCCGCTCGCTCTTGGGCTGGTAGATGTAAGTCGTGGGATTGAGCGTATAGCCCACCGGTGCCACCTTCTCTGTAAATGTATATGTATTTTCCTCTTTGAATGTGAGACCCGAGGGGAGGTCCATACTGCCGTCAGCCTTTGAAGTAACAGCAGACCACGTATCGAGAAGCTTGTTTGCATCCGTAGACATACCTTCATATTCTTTTATCTCAAACTGAGCCCCTGCAAGTCCTGCAAGCAAAGTAACAGTACCGTCGTCATTCGTTATCTCCTGAGCAGAGACATGTTCGGTGTTCGTCAGGTAATCTTTCGCCGCCGCGAGGTCTATGACATCCTGCGCCACAGACAGGTCATAGGTGCCCACATAGTCGCCCTTGATGATGGCCCTCGGCGTGATTGAAACGTTTTCAAAGGAAAGCGCAATACTGTTCAGAGACTCGACATTCAGGCTAAAGTAGCGCTGAACACTAAAATACTGCTCGGTGGTATTCGTCAGATACCCTGCATAGCCGGACTTCTCAGAGACGCGATACTGACCGTAAGGAATACCTTTGAGTGTAGCGACGCCGAGTTCGTTCGTGGTCAATTCGCCGTAAGGCAAGTAAGTGTAAGGAAATACTCCAAGCTGCTTTTCTACCGCAAAGCTCACGCCATCGAGCGGCAAGCCCGTCACCTTGTCCGTCTTAGTAATTTTCAGTGTACCGGTATATTCAAGAGGCAGGTTCTTGACCATAAGCAAGCCGGCTACATACTCTTCACCATTCTCGTCGGTTACTCTACCGTTCTTGTTCACCTTGAAGAGCACGGGATCGGTTAGCTTTTCATATTCAAGCGGAGTGGAAATTTCTTTCAGTCCGTATAGCCTGCCCACCTCAAGACCTGAAAGGGAGGTGCGGCCGGTTGCGCCTGTCTTCACGGGTGCTCCGATGGTCGCCCCTTGGTTCAAGCCATCGACCAATTGGAACTGGACGCCGGACAGGGCCTTGCCGTCGCTGGGCTGAAGGTCTGTTACCGCCTTTGCAGCGGCGCCCGAATCATAGACGCCGATCTTGGCAATATCCACAGAAGCGAGACCGTTTTTGACCGTTACCGTCGTATCGCCCGTTTTCGCCACGAGACCGAGACCTCTTGCCGCTGCAGGCAAAATGTTGCTCACACCAGTAACGGAAGCCTCCGAGACGTCCACCGTGAAGCTGATCTTTTCGAGCTTGCCGGGGGCACCGGACTGCTCTGCTATGGTGTAATTGCCTACGGGCATACTGTTAAGGTGGATTTCACCCTTGCTGTCGGTGGTGCTGTTGAAGGCCGGACCTGTGGGAGGGGTGATCCTAAAGGCGACGCCCTGAATGGCCTCATCATTTGCATTCACTTTCTTCAGAACCAGATTGCCGTATACAGGCTCGGATGCATTAGCCACGTTGCCCAAACTCTTGAGATAGTAGGCTGTATGCCCTACGTCCGTGAAATCTGCCGTCTTCACCTGATAGGTTTTTTCATTCAGAATATAGCCGGCGGGTGCAGAAAGCTCACGAATCTCGTAGTCGCCACGTTCGGGGATAGCAAATGTTACCTGCCCAACTGTGATGGCAGGCTGATCTGGCGTAGCGGAGACGGCGGCACTCGCTGAATCGGCCGTCTGAACAAGCTGCCCCTCGGGAGTATAAAGTCCAAAGGTTGCACCCGAAAGGAACGCACCACCCGTAGTGTTTGCACGTTTTGTCAGCGTCACAAAGGCTGGCTTTTCGGGAATTCTATTGTAGACCGTATTTGCTTCTGCGTAGGTGGTCGACTGATTGTTTTTGCTCGCAAAGCTGTTGTAGGCACGCATGCCTGCAAAGGCATTGTTGTCAGCATTGGCTTCAGGCGCCTTCATCGTCACGCGGACTTCAAGTCCGGTATTGGCAGGCAGCGAATCTGCCTTGATGCGAAGTGCCTTTACCGATGCCAATTCTCCACTCGTTACACTACTTTTCCATGCCGCTGCCGCGTCCACGTCGAAGTAATCATCAGCCGAGGTATAGGAAGTCGGCAGAGCATCTGTCAGGTACTCGACGGTGCATCCCGCCGGAGCGCCAACGACACTGACACGCTCAAGAACGTTGGCAAAGCCGGAGCCCCGAGGCTTGCGAAGGCCGCTTGCTACTATTTCCGCATCTCCTTCAGATGGCAGCACGTCAACGATACTAATATTCTCAAGTTCATCCGTCTGATTGTTTTGAATCAGGAGACGGTACTGGAATGTGGAGCCGAGAGGCGTGCTCACGCCGGTAGAACTCCACGGTCCCCAACTGCCATCAGCCTGCTCAACGCGAATGGATTTCAGAGGGAAAAGACCTGTGGTCGCCAGAGCTTCGATTGAAGCCGATGACTGAGCAACTTTCAACGCTACTTCTGGATCCGCATCAAAATCCAGATAGATGTTGTTCACGATATCCGTTTTGTCAGGCACCAAATAGGACACGGTTCCGTCAAGACGCCCCAGCTCGCTCACCTTCCCTATATCCAAAGTGTCCGCCGTTATCTCAAGTGTGTCATACTTCTTTCCGTCACCAGCGGTGAACCCTTCATCTTTGAAACGGTAGCTTAAGCCCGTGCTTGCCAAGATCAACTCATTGCTCGGAACAAACTCGGACATTTCATAATACTTCGGCAGTACATCGACGATCTTCACATGATGAAGTACCGCATCGAAACCATCGTTGGAGGTCTTCGTATTACCATTGTAGAAGGTCAGTGCCAGGTCGTAGTTGAGGGCAAGTCCTGAAACCGTGTTGTGTGCGTACGTTTCTGCTGTGATCTTCTTCTCTATGCCTACGCCCTGATTCATATCGCGAATTTCAACATCGTCTTTCATAGTTTGCGCGCCCAACTCTTCCGATAAATATTGCTGTCCAGACTCCGTGGTCTTGACGCTTCTGAGCGTGCGCGACACGACTCCGCCCTCATTCCAAAACTTAAGCTTTGCTGCGCCCTTCGCGCTTTCACTTTCGTAGCTGATAGTCGGGTCTTTTAGGACGGACAGGAAGTAGACATACTTAGCCTCGCCAGACTTGACCGTCGTAGAGGAATCACTGACGACGATTCTGTCAATATTCTCCTGTATAGCATCGGGGAACCGGACAACGCCGCTTTGCAGGGGTGAGCCAAAGAGCACATCTCCATTTTCTGCATAGGCAGTAACCTTTGCCGGAGCATAGACACCGAGGTCTACGCCGGTGAACTTCATGCGGTCGTCCAGACCGCTATCAGCCAGCACGATATCTTTATAGTAATCGCCGGCAGGCAGACGATTCCCACCTAGATTGTTCACCGATGGGCTATTTCCAATGACGCCGACAGTCCACCTGAACTCCGTAGCGAGGTCCTTCCTCGTATCGTAGAACCATGCCTGATCGTATTTTGAATGGGGCATGGTGATGGTCTTGCTGACGCTGAGACCACTGGGAGCAGCGACTTTCTCGACAAATTTTGTCGTGATGCTGTCCCCTCCGGTGATATTGGTCTCCCCACCGGCCTTTCCGTATGGCACGGCGACAAAACTGACCGTGTTTTTCACATCTTGGTCCGGCTTTGCATTGGGAAAATCGAGTATGAGACGCGGGGTCGGCACCAAGGTGGTATTGAGATTCGAACATGTATAGGTAACGGTGCCGTCGCCATTGTCTGTCCATCCCGGGTTCTTAGCAGGGTCAAATTTCGCCGTCTCCGTTGTTTCTGCGAAGAGGCTAAATAAACTCGATGCCTTATAGGTTGGCAGCGTATCAGTAAATGTGATCTCCGAGACATTGCGCTTCAGATTGTTGATGCCAAACGTGTATTTCTGAGTAACGTTGTTATTTGTATAATGTCCGGTCAGTTCACTCTTCTCGCCGCTCCATGTAACCTTGTCGTCGTAGATTTCGCCGTTGGCAGCCTTTATGATATATGACTTACTCGCATAGTAACCACTGAGGCTGATGACATTGGCGGCGGCTACAGCATTTCCGGAGGTGTCGATGAGCTGAGCATGCAAGGGCTGATCCAAATACTCTTCCGTGGGACCGGAAATCAGACTCCAGAGAATGGCGGGTTGAAAGTATTCATCAAATGCCATTTTCCTATTGATGGTTATAGTAACAACCCCTGGATTCGTCAAGTTAGCGGTGTATAAGTTTGTAGGATGACCGGTCACGGCTATGGGCTTTATCCGAGCGGGATCATAGGAAATCTCAATCTTGTATCCATTCACGTCAGGCGATGAAACGTTTTTGAACATGACGTAGGTGGAGAGCTGGCTGCCTATGGCGTCGAACACATGTTTGCCTGTCTGGGTCAATTCATATGCGGACGAATCAACGGAAGCCACAGTATACTTAAATGTAACAGTCTTATTCTGGGTCTCCCCTACGGCGACGTTCACGAGCTGTTTAGGATCACCATCGACGCTGTATCCGTATATAGCAGGTGCATTCACCTCATAGTCCACGAGGGGAGTCGAGAGCTCCGTGATCTTCTTGTCGGGCCATATGGAAAGCCCGCTATCCTTGTCGATGTAACGCACGGTGAGAGTAACAGGATTGACGATATATCCGTATCCGCTGATGATGCCCGCGTCGTTGTTTAAAATGGTGATAGGAAGCTTCTTGTTGTTGTTTGTGATGACCCAACTTGAATTAGGGTCTACATTGTATATGTATTTGTTGCCATTTCCCCTCGGGGCAAAGCCGCCGATGACGAGGGAATTTATATAGGAATTGTGGAATGCAGAAGGCCCTATACTGACCATCTGGGTCTGTTTGCTGAGATCCAGACTATTGAGCGGAGATGAACTGAAGGCATTTTGCCCAATCGTTTGCAGGCTCACGTTCGAACTAAAATCAAGCTCTGTCAGCTTTGCAGATTTAAATGTGTTTATCGCTATAGTTGTTAGCTTTTTCAATCCGGTTAAGTCCAATTTGACGAGCGGTGAATTCTCAAATGCACCAGTAACATTACCATTGGCAGTATGCTGTGGAAGTGTCGTAAGATTCGGCATGCCACTTAAGTCAAGTTCTGTCAGCTTTGCCGCATAGAATGCTCCGCCACCTATGGTAGTAAGGCTTGGCAGATCATCTAATTTCAAATCCGTCAGTGGGGCATTACAAAATGCAGACTGGCCTATGCTTGTTAGCTTCTTTAAGCCGCTCAGGTTCAGCTTCTCGAGCTTGTTAGCATTGTAAAAAGCGTACGTCCCTAAAGTCGTAAGGCTTTCCAGTCCGCTCAAATCAAGCTCTGTCAGTTGTGCAGACCTAAATGTGTTTATCGCTATAGTTGTTAGCTTTGTCAATCCGCTTAAGTCCAATTTGACGAGCGGTGAATTCGCAAATGCACCGGCAGTATTACCATTGGCAGTATGCTCTGGAAGTGTCGTAAGATTCGGCATTCCGCTTAAGTCAAGTTCTGTCAGCTTTGCTGTATAGAATGCTCCGCCACCTATGGTAGTGAGGCTTGGCATCTCATCTAATTTCAAATCCGTCAGTGGGGCATTAAAAAATGCAGATTGACCTATGCTTTTTAGCTTCTTTAAACCGCTCAGGTTCAGCTTCTCGAGTTTATTAGCATTGTAAAAAGCATTCTCTCCTAAAGTGGTAAGGCTTGTAAGTCCGCTGAGGTCAAGCTCTGTCAGCTGTACAGATTTAAATGTGTTTATCGCTATTTCATTTAGCTTTGTCAATCCGCCTAAGTCCAATTCGACGAGCGGTGAATTCTCAAATGCACCAGCAGTATTACCATTGGCATAATGCTTTGGAAGTGTCGTAAGCTCAGGCATTCCGCTTAAGTCAAGTTCCGTCAGCCTTGCTGCAAAGAATGCTCCGCCACCTATGATAGTAAGGCTTGGCAGATTATCTAATTCCAAATCCGTCAGTGGAGCACTAAAAAAGGCAGATTGCCCTATGCTTTTTAGCTCCTTTAAGCCGCTCAGGTTCAGCTTCTCGAGTTTATTAGCATTGTAAAAAGCATTCTCCCCTAAAGTGGTAAGGCTTGTAAGTCCGCTGAGGTCAAGCTCTGTCAGCTGTGCGGATCTAAATGTGTTTACCGCTATAGTTGTTAGCTTTGTCAATCCGCCTAAGTCCAATTTGACGAGCGGTGATTTCTCAAATGCACCATTAACATTACCATTGGCAGTATGCTTTGGAAGGGTCTTAAGTTCCGGCATTCCGCTTAAGTCAAGTTCTGTCAGCTGTGCGGCATAGAATGCTCCGCCACCTATGGTAGTAAGGTTTGGCAGATTATCTAATTCCAAATTCGTCAGTGGAGCAGTAAAAAATGCAGCTTGGCCTATGCTTTTCAGCTCCTTTAAACCGCTCAGATTCAGCTTCTCGAGTTTATTAGCATCGTAAAAAGCGTTATCTCCTAAAGTTGTAAGGCTTGTAAGTCCGCTGAGGTCAAGCTCTGTCAGCTGTGCAGACCTAAATGTGTTTACCGCTATAGTTGTTAGCTTTGTCAATCCGCTCAAGTCCAATTTGACGAGCGGTGAATTCTCAAATGCACCAGTAGTATTACCATTGGCAGGATGCTTTGGAAGTGTCGTAAGATTCGGCATGCCGCTCAAGTCAAGTTCTGTAAGCCTTGCTGCATAGAATGCTCCGCCACCTATACTGGTAATCTTAGGAAGATTGCCGAAGGTCAGCTGTGTCAGCGGCGATCTTGAAAACGATGTCGGTATAGCTGTGAGCCCACTGGCCTGGGAGAAGTCAATGCTCGAAAGTAGGCTGGTATATCCGGTGAATTCACCGATGCTCGTGATCTGGTTCAGGTTGGACGGATTGTATCCCGGCAATATCAAATCTGTGTTCCCATTATCGTATTTGTCCTTACCGGACTGTGAAAATCCAGTAACCTGTAAGTTGCCTGCTCCTCCGTAGGTGAAATCCTTGTACTGCCAGTCATTACCGATATATTTGTCTTCAAAGCTCGCTGCTATCGTTACCGTGATGCTCTTCTGTCCCTTGTTGCCGTAGTCGTCCGTCGCTGTGTAGGTGACGACGATATCCTGCTCAATATCGGTGGCTATGCTGCTCGGGCTGACCTTGATGTCCGTGATGGCTGAACCGTCGAAGCCGCTCACCGCGCTGACCCAGCTCAGGAGTTTTGCTTCATCTATTGTAGGTGAATTCAACTGAACTATTTGGTTGCTTGCGGTAATGACAGGCGTGGAAACATTTTTGCTGTATGTAAAGGTAACGTGGAGGTTTTTTGCTGCCGTGACAGTCTGGCTGTCAGGCTTATCCGCATTGTATCCGCTGATGGCGGGGGCTTCTAAGGTTACGCTCGCACCGTCGGGATAGAGGTCCGCGCCGCCAAAGTTTTCGCCTAAGATTTTGTCGCTCTGGATCTTTTCACCATCACCATCCACATAGGAGACCAAAATCGTCACAGGATTGATGATGTATCCATTGCCCGATGTGAAATGTGAGGCTATGGACGGCGCAGGGGTGGTGATCTTGACCACCTGACCGTTGCCGTTGAATGCGTCTTCCGCTATGGCGGAGATGGCGGGGAGGTCCACCTCCTTCAGCGCGTTGTTGGCGAAGGCCGAGGCTGCAATCGTCCCGACGCCAGAAAGAGTGGCTGTTTTGATATTGTTCCCCTCAAAAGCACCGGCTGCTATCTCTTTTGTGGCGGCACTCAAAGTGAGTGTCTCAAGTTTGTTTCCGGAGAAAGCGTGGCTATTTATCTTAGTGAGGGAGGTTTCGGAAAGGTTTACCGCTTCCAGTTTGTTGCCGGAAAAGGCGTAGGTTCCCAAGGAGCTTAGAGTGGTCGGAAGCACGGCGGCATTGAAGCTGCAATTTTGAAAGGCCTGATCGCCTATGGCCGTATATCCCTCGGGGATTGTCAGCGTGCCGCCAAGATTCTTGCCCCGAAAAGCGTTGGCCGAGACAATGCCGCCGGAGATGGGAGGAAGTGTCAAATCCGCGCCAGGATTTGCTGCAAGCTTGTCCAAGCCGGATTGAGCAAATCCCTTTACGGTAGAACCTGAGATTTCAAAATCCTCCAGTTTGAAGTCCGCCGATACTAAAGCCTCAATCTCGCCCGTATCATTTTTTGCCAATTCTGCTGTCGCCATCGCAAACCGCGGTACTATCGCTATTGTCAGCACCACCAGTGTCAGCAATACAGCCGACGCTCGCCTTCCCAATAGCTTTCTTACATTACCGTTACCGTTTTGATCTTTCTTTTTGAATCCCCCTCTAAAAATGTTGTCCGTCATCGCGAGTCCTCCTTCAAGGGTACTGTCATTGCAAGTGCAACGAAGCAATTTATTGCATAGTTTATGGATTGCTGCGGTTGCTACTTTTGATCTTGTCCTTCATTATCAAATTCCCCTTCTAAAAGCTTTCTCCCTATATTATATTTATACCCAATTTTTCGAAGCTTAAACATTTATTTTAAAAAAAAATACCCAAATAGGCTAAAAAAAATAAGCCTAGATATATTCTAAAATAAAATGCTTCATTACACAAAGGGACGTTTCGTTTGTGTAATTATAGGTATTCGCCGGGGGTGATTTCTCCTGTGTCTATTGCGAAGTCCCTGTCCAAGTTGTAGGCGTGCTCGGCATTGGCGTAGCGGAAAGTGAGCTTGTATAGCCCATCCTTCCTTTTGTCATAAAGCTCCGCGAGCACCGTAGTCACATCGAGCCCCTCGCCTTCCGAGATGATGTCCCCACCGGTGGCCGCAGCTATCTTCCAAGTGATCTGCCAATCGCCTTCGGGCACACCCTCGAGTGTAGCTTCCTTTGGATTGAGATGCCCGCACTCGCACTCGCCCGAGGCAAAATTGATCTTCATCGACGCTGCGTCCGGACCCACCGTAGAAGTCGCCTGCGTGTCCGATTGCTCGGCAGAAACCGCCGCGGTCGGTCTGCTGTTTTCGGCACCCTCGTCCGTATGAATCACAGAAGCGGTGATACCGATACCGCCGACAACGAAAACACCACTGGCAATTACTGCGACACCCTTTGCCCCTATAGCCGCCCCTATCTTCGACCAAATCGTAGCCGTCTTGTAAGCTCCCGCCGCCACCTTCAGGGCACCGGCTGTTCCGGCCGCACTCTTGATGACCGGTGTCATGATAGTCTTCGCCGCGATATCCAAACTCGCCTCGGGATAGAGGGCCGCAGCACTGGACGCTAGTAGCTCGCCCAAAACGGTAGAGGAGCTCGCCGCGCCCTTCTCCGATTTCGAATCCATATTCTTCTCCAATTCTTCCTTAAGCATTTTCTTCGCCCTCAGTATATTCGTCGATACGGTTTTCAGGGATATGCCGAGCGCATACGCAATCTCCTTTTGGGACATATCGTCGTAGTAATACATGATGATGGCCCGCTTGCGCTTAGGCGGTAGGCTGTTGATGGCGTCCAAAAGCACTCGCCGCAACTCCTCCGACTCAAGACTTTCCTTCGGCAGAAATTCCTTGTTTTCCTCCTGAATTGTGTCCACGTAATCATCGATATTCGCCTGCCCTGCCTTGTGCCTGTTCTTGTGCGTGAACCGATAACACTCGTTTGTGACGATGCGCTGCAACCACGCGTTGAAAGCCTCAGGACTCTTGAGTTTCGAGATCCCCTTGTACATCTGTATGCAGACGTCCTGCGCCACATCGTTGACGTCTTCCGGATTTTTGATCCACCGGCTGACGTGGAAAAGTATCGTGCGCAACTTGAGGCGATAAAGTTCCTCAAACGCCTGCTCGTCCCCTCCCGATGCCTTTATTATCAGATCAAATAGCTGACCTGCTCCGTTTTCCATATCCCCTATTTTCTCCCCGCCTTTTTTCTCTACATTAATTAAAGAACTTCCATATTCCGATTTTCCTGCTTGCTTTTTTATTTTAATTCACCTTACCTCAATACACCGATATTTTCAAGCTCACGGATTTTTTCCTCTGAGTAACCGAGGGCTTTTAGAATTTCCCTGTTGTCCGCCTCCGCCACGGGCCTGCCGACTTGCCAGTAAGTAACGGGCGTTTTTGACAAGTTGAATGGACTGGCAATTTGCTTTATCGTTTGCGATTGTGTTTGCGGGACCTCGACTATCAGGTTCCTCTCCTTTATGAGTTCGCTGTCCATGGCTTCCGCCACGCTGAGCACCGGTGCGATACAGGCGTCGGTGCCGCTGAAGACCTCTACCCACTCGTCCCGCGTCTTCGTTCTGAAGATTTTGCGGATTTCTTCCTTCACATCTGAGCCAGCTTCGACGGTCTTTTCTATCCATTCCTCATGCCCTAGCTTCGTGCAAAAATTCGCCCAAAATTTCGGCTCGAGGCCTCCAAACGATATATACCCACCGTCCGCAGTCTCGTAGAAATCGTAGCAACTTCCGCCATTGAGCAGCGTTCCTTCACGCTCAGGCGAGGTGCCTGCCACGGGCGTTCCCGACCCAAACATTACATTCAAAGCGAAAGCACCGTCAAACATCGACACGTCAATATGCTGACCCTGCCCGTTATTTATCCTAGAAATGACAGCCGCCAAAATCGAAATTGCAGCGTTGTTCGAACCGCCCACAATGTCCGCAATCTGCACACCCGTGAGCACAGGACCGGTCTCCCTTCGCCCCGAATAATCCATGAGCCCCGCAAGCGACAGGTAATTGATGTCGTGTCCGGCCGTCTGTGCATGGCTACCCTGCTGGCCGTAGCCCGAGATGGAGCAGTAGATAAGGCTTGGATTGGTAGCGGCCAGAGCCTTGTATCCGAGGCCGAGTCTTTCCATTACTCCCGGGCGGAACTGCTCGACGAGAACGTCATAACCACCTTCAGAAATGAGCTTTTTTACAATTTCTATCGACTCATTCTTCTTCAAGTCGAGCGTCAATATCCGCTTGTTTCTGCCGAGCATCGAGGCGGTGGTCGAGATAGTGCTTCCGGGGGTCAAAGGCTCAAGCTCATCGACGAGATCCGTCCGCGTCGCCGTAGTTATACGCAGGACGTCGGCACCGAGATCGGCGAGGTTCATAGTAGCAAACGGCCCCGGCAAAAGCGTAGTGAAGTCAAGAATTTTCAGCCCAGAGAGTGCACCGGCCGGAGCATTTATATCCATATTGGCATTGGTTTTGGTATTCATCACACCTCCTGCAAAATTATCAAGCATACGATAATAGTATATCGCATTTTTGCAAACGGCGGGCAGCTCGCCTTGTCGACTTTTGGTGATATAATAGTTTGAGGAGAATTCTATGAATACGAGTAAGACAAATGCAATGCGGCTGCTCGACGGAGCCGGAATAGATTATCGCACAATGGAGTATGAGTATGACGAGTCCGATCTCTCGGGGCTTCACGTTGCTGAGGCAGTTTCTATGCCACCCGAGGAAATTTTCAAGACTCTGGTAACTCGCGGGGACAAAACCGGAATAGGTGTGTTTTGCATACCTGTTTCTGACGAGCTCGACCTCAAGAAAGCCGCGACGGCGAGTGGCAACAAGAAAATCGAGATGATTCATCTGAAAGAGCTGTTATCTACGACCGGCTATATTCGCGGCGGTTGTTCGCCGATTGGCATGAAAAAAAGCTATCCCACCTTCATTGATGAAACTGCTGTCCTGTTTGACGAAATAGGCGTGAGCGCGGGGATCCGCGGCTGCCAAATCATCATCGAGCCAACTGCGTTACAAAATTTTATCAACGCCGAATTTGCCGATTTGGTGAAGTGAATTATCGTCTATGCCCCAATCAAATCCGCAATCAGCTTTCCGGCGTCCTTTGTTCCGACCAAAATCTTGTCTTCCGTATGGATGTCCGGTGTCCGATAACCCTTCGCGAGGAAGCCTTCAACCGCTTTTTCTATCGCGTCGGCTTCCTCTGCGCGGTCAAAAGTGTAGCGCAACATCATAGCCGCGGACAGAATTGCCGCTACAGGATTTGCTTTGTCCTGACCCGCGATGTCCGGAGCCGAACCGTGTATCGGCTCGTATAGACCGAAGCTCTTTTCACCCAAGCTCGCGGACGGAAGCATCCCAATTGAGCCCGTGATTTGGCTCGCCTCATCCGATAGAATGTCGCCGAAAATATTGTTCGTAACGATGACGTCAAACTGCTTGGGCGAGCGGACGAGCTGCATTGCGGCATTGTCCACGTAGAGATTTTCGAGTTTCACCTCAGGGTATCTCGCGTGGACCTCGGAGACGACCGTTCTCCAAAGTCTGGAGCTCTCAAGGACATTCGACTTATCGACGCTCGTTACTACCTTGTTCCTCTTCATCGCCATCTCAAACGCAGTGACGGCTATTCGCTCGATTTCGCTCTCGGAATACTGCTCGACGTCGTAGGCAAAGCGGCCGGCAGGAAGCGGCTTCTCCTTCGAGAGATGGGAGGCGAGCTTGCTTATCCCCGACGCTTCCGCTATGACTTCAGAACCCTTAGGCCCGAAGTAAATACCGCCGGTAAGCTCGCGCACGATGAGGATGTCGAGGCCGCCCGCGATGATTTCGTCCTTGAGCGGACAGGCGGCGGCAAGTTCATCCCAGACTATCGCTGGCCTGAGATTTGCAAAGAGGCCGAGCTGCTCCCTGAGGCCGAGTATCGCTTTTTCCGGCCTCTTGTCATTGGGCTGAGCATCCCATTTTGGGCCGCCTACCGCACCGAGCAAAACGGCGGCATTATTTTTGCATTTCTTTATGGTAGCTTTCGGAAGAGGCTCACCCGTCTCGTCTATAGCTGCGCCGCCTGCAAGCAGATACTCGTATTTGAATCTGTGGCTGTAGACCTTGCCGACTTTTTCAAGAACAAGTATCGCCTGATCGACAACCTCCGGCCCGATACCATCTCCGCGAATAACCGCAATATTGAAATCCATCCCTTACCTCCTCATTATAGATTGCTTCGCCTGTCATTGCGGGCTTGACCCGCAATCCAGTCCCTATTTCGCCTTGACATACTCCACCAAACCACCCTTATCTATCAGATTTGCCATAAATTCCGGTAGCGGCTGGCTCTCATAGTTCTCGCCCTTTGTTACATTTTTGATGATACCCGTCTTAAAGTCAATCTCAATCTCATCGCCGGCATCAATCTTCTCCGCCGCCTCAGAAGACTCCAGTATCGGAAACCCGATGTTGAAGGCATTACGGTAAAAAATTCTCGCAAACGACGGAGCTATCACCGCGGAAACCCCGCTGACCTTGAGCACAAGAGGGGCGTGCTCTCTGGACGAGCCTGACCCAAAATTTTTCCCTGCGACAATCACATCGCCTGACTGAACCGTATTCGCAAAGTCAGCGTCTATATCCTCCATCGCGTGCGTGGCAAGCTCAACCGGATCCATTATGTTCAAATTTCTCGCAGGAATTATGACATCGGTATCGACATTATCCCCATATTTATACGCTTTTCCCATTACCATATCCTCCTACAAATTCGCGGGATCAGTGATGACACCGGCCACCGCTGATGCCGCCGCTACCGACGGACTCGCCAGATAAACTTCGCTCCGAACATCACCCATTCGCCCGACAAAATTTCTGTTCGTGGTCGAAATCGCACGCTCGCCGGCAGCCAAAATTCCCATATGCCCGCCCAAACAAGGCCCGCAAGTCGGCGTCGAAAACACAGCACCGGCCTCGACAAATATCTCCGCGTATCCCTTCCGCACGGCATCAAGATATATAGCCTGCGTGCCAGGAATGATGATGCAGCGAACCCCATCAGAGATTTTCCGCCCGCTGAGTATGCGAGCCGTCACCTCAAGATCCTCAATGCGGCCGTTCGTACAAGAACCTATTACTGCCTGATCGATTGCGATAGAAAGCTCCTCCGCCTCATCTACGGTCTTCGTGTTGGAAGGCAGCGATGGAAACGAAATCGTCGGACGCACCTTGGACAAATCAATCTCGTAGACCGCCGCATACGAAGCATCGGCATCAGCCTCAAATATCCGCGGGTGCTTCGTGGTGGTCTCCGAAGGGTGCTCCCCAATATACGCCAAAGTCTTGTCGTCAACAGGAAATATCCCATTCTTCGCTCCGGCCTCAATCGCCATATTCGCCATCGCAAATCTATCATCCATCGAGAGCGCGGCCACGCCGGAACCCGTGAATTCCATCGAGCTGTAGAGTGCGCCATCGACGCCGATCAGCCCGATGATGTGCAAAATGACATCCTTGCCGCTCACCCATTCCGAGGGCTCGCCGCTCAAAACGAACTTTATCGCAGGCGGCACCTTGAACCAAGCCTTGCCGATTGCCATTCCCGCCGCCATGTCCGTCGAGCCGATTCCCGTGGAAAAAGCCCCCAGAGCTCCGTATGTACAGGTGTGCGAATCCGCCCCGATTATCACATCACCGGCCGTAACCAGCCCCTTCTCGGGAAGCAGCGCGTGCTCTATACCCATCTGCCCGACCTCGAAGTAGTTGACGATGCCCATGTCCTTCGCGAAAGCCCTGAGGTCCCTTGCGTTTTCGGCCGCCTTGATGTCCTTATTCGGCGTGAAATGGTCGGGAACGAGGGCGATTTTCTCCTTGTCGAAGACCTCGCTCTTGCCCATTTTGTCAAATTCCCTGATAGCCACGGGGCCAGTAATATCGTTCGCCAGCACCATGTCCAAATCCGCCTCTATGAACTGACCAACCGTGACGAACTCATGACCCGAGTGGGCCGCAAGTATCTTCTGCGTCATCGTCTGCGCTTTTCTTTCGCTCATCTCATTGTCTCCTCTTCATTCTCGCCGTGCTCATCGTAGTAGAGCTTGTTGACGGCGTTGATATACGACTTGATACTGGCCTCGATCACGTCCGTCGACAGACCGCGTCCGGCATATTTCTTGCCCGCCACAGTCTTTATTACTACGCGTGCGTCTCCCAGCGCGTCTTCTCCCTCGGACACCGAATTGATGCTGTAATCGTCGAGCTCAAGCTCGCGCCCGACTATCTTGTTGATGGCCTTGAACGCCGCGTCGACCGGCCCGTCTCCGCCCGAAACGTTCTCGAGCTCCTCGTCCTTCTTCTTCATTTTAACAGAAGCCATCGCAGTAATCTCGTTTCCGCTGTTGATTACGAAACTTCCGAGCGTGAAAGTCTTCGGCACCTGAACGGCCTCCTTCGAGACGAGCGCCTCCAAATCCTTGTCGTAAACATGCTTTTTCCTGTCGGCGAGCTCCTTGAACTTCTCGAAAGCCTCAGATAGTTCGTCAGACGAGAGCTCGTAGCCGAGGATTTTCAGCCTGTCCTCGAAGGCGTGCTTCCCACTGTGCTTGCCGAGCACGAGATTGCTGTCCTTCACCCCGACGGACGCCGGTGTCATTATTTCGTAAGTCTCGGCGTTTTTGAGCATGCCGTGTTGATGAATTCCCGACTCGTGTGCGAAGGCGTTCTCACCGACGATTGCCTTGTTCGGCTGCACCTTCACGCCCGTGATTTGCGAGAGCAGCGACGATGAGCGCATTATCTCCGTCGTCACCACATTTGTGTCTGCGCCGTAGAGGTCTTTTCTCGTCTGGAGCGCCATCACTATCTCCTCCATCGCAGCGTTTCCCGCCCGCTCGCCGATGCCGTTCACCGTGCACTCGACCTGCCTGACGCCCGCCAGGACTCCTGCGAGCGAGTTTGCGACGCCCAATCCGAGGTCGTTGTGGTTGTGGCAGGAAATGACGACGTCCTCGAGTTTCGGAGCCCTCTTCCTTATCTCAGTAATGAAATTGTAGAATTCCTCCGGTGTCGAATAGCCGACCGTGTCGGGAAGGTTGATGGTCGTAGCACCCGCCTCGATGACTCCAGAGACGACCCTCGCGAGAAAATCCATGTCGCTCCGAGTGGCGTCCTCCGCGGAAAATTCGACGTTGCTCGTGTATTTCGCGGCGTGTTTTGTCATCGCCACAGCCATCTCGTAGACCTCGTCCTCCGACAGATTGAGTTTGTATTTCAAATGCAGCTCAGATGTGGCGAGGAAAAGGTGAATCCTCGGATCCGCCGCCGCCTTGACGGCTTCCCACGCCGTATCAATGTCGCCTGCGGACGCCCTCGCCAGACTTGCGACCGACGCGTTTTTGATAGTTTCCGCGATTGTCTTCACACTCGTAAAATCCCCGGGCGACGAAATAGCGAAGCCGGCCTCAATGACGTCTACACCCATCTTCTCGAGCTGCTTTGCCATACCGATTTTTTCCTTCAGGTTCATGCTCATGCCCGGCGACTGTTCGCCGTCCCTGAGTGTCGTGTCAAAAATCTTTACTTTGTCATTACCAGTCATTTCCTTTACCTCCGATTTGCCCCCGTGATAGCGGAAGCCAATCCAATAAAATACCCGTCAGTCCCAAAGAATCTTTCGCATTACTTTCATTATAATACAACAAATCCCCGAGACTACTGCCTCAGGGACGGAATTTCCGCGGTACCACCCTGTTTGCCGAACGTGCCGACCTCTCTGTAGGATTCTATCAAATCCCTGACTCTGGTAACGGTGTCTGCCGTGATCCCCTACTTGCGGTGCGTTTCAGCGCTTTCGTGCTTTCGGAAATCCTGCTCCGGAGCGAGTAATCCTTTGTCCATGCATATCGGCTCGCAGCACCGCCGACTCTCTCTTATGCTTTCTCGAAAAGACGCTCTCCTTCATAGCATTTGATATTCAGATGTAAGTAAATATTACAGCGTTCTTCGCCGCCTGTCAATTTTTCGTCCGAGATTCGGTAGGAGTGAGCCTCTCAAGCCAGTCGAGCACATCCTTGTAGACTTCCTCTCTGTTGACCTCGTTTAGCATCTCGTGGCGACCGTCGGGATATAGCTTGATTGTCAAATCCTCGTGTCCCGTCTGCTTCAACTTTTCATAGACCTCTATGACGCCTTTTCCAAAACCGCCAACCGGATCCTGCGCGCCCGAGAATAGATAGAGGGGAAGCTCAAGAGGAACCTTCGCTGCCCAATCCTTCTCATTTACTTCGCCAATCAAGCCAAACAGATCATAAAATCCAGCGGCTGTGAAATTGTAGCCGCAGAATTCGTCGTCTGCATACGCGATACAGACATCGTCATCAGTAGAGAGCCACGCCGATGAATTGACGGGGTTGTCTATCTTCTTCGTGTAGCTTCCGAACGCGATCCTGTTCAGAAGTTTTCCCTCGGATTTTGAACCCTTGATTTTCTTCTGGAGTCCGGCCAAGGCCTTGCCGACACCCAAAGCCGGATTTGGCCCCGCCGTTCCCGAGAGGATACAGCCGGTCAATTCGACCCCATAAAGAGTGATATATTTTCGAGCCAAAAACGAACCCATGCTATGACCCATCAAAAACACCGGAAGCTCGGGATAGTCATAAACGACCTCGTCCATGAGCGATTTCATGTCAGAAACGACAAAATCCATTCCGTTTTCCTCGGCGAAATACCCGAGGGTCATTGCGTGAACGCCATGTCCGGCGTGCTCGTTCATGCAGACTACATAGCCTTGCCCAGCAAGAAAGTGAGCAAACTCCTCATATCTGCCGACGTGTTCCGCCATGCCGTGGGCAATTTGAATGACACCCTTCGGCTCGGCCCCCGCCCAAACCTGAGAATAGATATCTTCGAGCCCGCTACTTGCAGGTCTCATCCAGCCCCTGACTTCTACGGCTTTGTCTTCTTCCATGCTGTTATTCAGCTGTGTCCGCGTCCGCGTCGGCGTCAGTTTCTGGTACAGGTGCTGTCGCCTCAACCGGCGTCCCGACATTCGGGCACATTATCCACGACTTGCCTTTCGCAAGTTTGATTTCCACGCCGTTGGCATCGTAGAAGCGCGGCGGCGTCAATCCGTCCGTCGCCCAAGTTCCGTCAATTCTCTTGCCGTCTCTGAATATCGACACATCTCCGCCTGCATTCATGTCCGCGCCCGGCTCGTCCGAGCCCAAGCTGTTTTGAGCGTTGCCGTGATGATAGGCCACCCACATCACAATCACATTCGAGACGCTGATTTGCTTGTCCTCGTTCGCCGCGTCCGTCAAAGGCGTGCCATCTTCGTCAAGCAGATATTCCTTTGTCGCACTGTCGAAATGCCAATCGTCATTCTGGCCACCTACGAGAACGTGGATATCCGTCGCATCCGTCGTGGTGATTTCCTTATTATTTACGCCGAACGACAGTCCCTTGAAATCCGTGAAAGACGTTTCGAGCTGCCTCTTGGTCTCTGCGTATTCGTATGCCTTCGCCAAGCTGACGAACACATCGTGCGGGGCTTTTCTGAAATCGACTCTGCGGTAGAGTGCATCTCCTGCCGCGCCGTGCTCAATTCTCGTGTCGCCCAGACCGGCCCGAAGTTCCGCTATCGTCGGAGCGCTTGCCCCGCTGTCAAAGAGGAGCCCTCTGTATTGCGGCACGAGCGTAACATCCAAATTTCGCGCGCTCCTGATGTTTCCGACCTCTTCGGGAATCTCGCTCTGATATATGCAGTCGAGTCTCGTGATGCCGCCTTCCGTGACCGTTTCATACACGACATCGGCAAACGACACGCCATACTGTGGGCGAACATCGCTGCTCTTGCCGTTTTCGATTTTGGCGATAAGCGGGCGTCTCTGCGTGAGCGACTCGTCCGTCGTTTCCGTGCCGGTAAGCGGGAATGTGAAAGTCTTCGGCGGTTCAGGCGCCGAGCTCGTCTCCTCCGCTTTCTTTGAGCAACCGCCGAGCAATGTAGTCATGATCAAGACGCCGATTAGCGCCAATGCAAATACTCTTGTTTTTGTTTTTTCTGTGATTTTCATTGTAACCTCCATAGCCCCCAAATTTCAGGGCAAAAATAATACTGTAGTAATTATACAATAGGATTCACACACGAAATATTTCAACTGTATTAAGAATGTTCAGAAGATCTATCCGGTAATTTTACCAGTAATGGAAGAATAGCGATGAAACCTAATCGCGCCTGCCAATATGAGCAATACCGCAGCAATCACAATGATGGCCACTATCATGATGAGGCAGTGCATGAAAAATTCGTCGGGAAGTATCTTGATGACGGGATCCGTAGCATCATCAAATATCCAGTAATCATTGTCGAACACAACCTCGTGAAACAACACGAACAATTTCTCCCAGCCGAGGAGTGCAACTGCCCCAAGCACCACCGGAACCGCCAAAGTGGTCGCTCCGGACATGAGCAAAAGTCTACCCTTTTTCGGCGGGGCAGAGTCCACCAACTGTGCTCTCTTACGCCCAATTCTTCGTCCAATGATGATAAAACACGCCGCGAGAGTACCGAATATCTCTATCCCGTATTGAAAAAACACGAATATTCTTCTAACCTCAGCGAAATGCTCCCGACCGCTATCAGACATAGGCAAGGTTGGAAACTCAAGGTAGCTACTAATCAAGACCGAATTGTAGTCTATGAGTGCATCGTAGTTTTCACGAATTTCCGCTTCCTCCATTCCGCTCCGCTCCGCAATATCCAGACGTTCAATATCGGCGTAATACAGAGGTCTGAAGAACAGCGTCGCAGTTACCGCTACGCAAATGACAAAAATGGCAATCGAGATTGCCGCCAAAATATCCGTAAATAGGTGTAACTTGTCATATTTCATGAAATCAGTGTATCATTAAATCATGCGAAATGATGGAAAAAATGAAATAATAGTGGGCGTAGTTCTCATTGTAATATGCTATTTGGCATTTCTCTCAATTGACATCGCAAATATCGGCACATGGAAAGGCCTCGGACTCGGCGAGGGCTGGTCTCCTATTCTGAAGCTCACCTCAATAGTTTTTTGTCTGTTTTTGGTGCGATTCGCGAAGTCCTCGCCGTCAAACATCAGAGACGCAAACCTGCAATTCATCGTCTTCATCTGGACGATAGTAGCGGATTACTTTTTGCTGTTCACGTATTTTTTCGCCATCGGAATCCTCATATTCTGCGGTGCACATCTGACCGCAATACTTCGATACAGAAAAAAGCTCTTCCTGCCATCGCTGATATTTTTTTTCATCTCATGGATTCTTTTTGCCTTGCTCAAATTTGCGGGAGTTGAAATTTCCGTCTTTTATTTCGCGGCCGCCATCTACACTATCCTCATCATCACAGTAGCCATTACTGGTTTTTGCTCGGATCAACCAAAAATAAACCGACGGCTCTCGTCCGTCGGCATGATCTTGTTCCTACTTTGCGATGTGAATGTGGCGGCGTTCAATCTACTGCCACAGGAAAGTTTCATCGGCAATATGGCGTCCGTCCTGATGTGGGCGTTCTACCTACCGGCCCAAACCCTACTAGCCCTGAGCACCTACAAATGCTGCTACTGTGCTTCCTTGAAAGCCGTGAAGGCTGCCATTACCAAATCCTTCAGCTCTTTGAAGTAATCCGCATAGATGAGGGGCGTCTTGTCCTCATGCAAAACTTCACCGCCGATAGCCTCGCAGAAAAATGCCGTATGGCTATCCATCACCCTTTTGTCTATTACCTTCAAGCGGACGTACGAAACGGCCTCGCACAAAATCGGAAGCCCATCGACCACGTTGTGCGGCACATTCGGCCACTTCGAGACATCTTTGCCCGACTGAAATCCAAAATTTCCGATCACAAAGGGGTCAACCGTATCAGGCAAAACCGAAAGTGTGAATTCGCCCGACTTCTCGATACAGTCCTTGGTGTAATTCTTGTTCATTATTGAAACCACGACCTGTGGTTTTTCACCCATCGAAAGTTGAGCTACCGCATCACAGATGTGCCCCGTTACCCTATCATTCGCCTCGTCTCTGACACCCGTGACATATAAACCGTAGCTAAGTTTGTTCAATTCTTTTCCTGCCATATCAACCTCCTAGTCTCTCAAACTCTAACTGTCATTGCGGGCTATGTGCCCCAACGGGGTATGATCCGCAATCCAGTCCTTCCTATTACTTTAATTCTACCGCAATATTGAGTGCGATTTCCATCATATTCGTGAAAGATTCCTGCCTTTCCTCAATAGTAACGCCCTCGCCGGTCACAAAATTGTCGCTGATTGTAACGATGCCCAGCGCGTTTGCCCCGTAGTATGCGGCGTTCATATAGAGAGCCGCAGCCTCCATGTCTACCGCAAGAATTCCGAGTTTCTGCCACTTCCTCCACCAATCAGGATTCGGCTCATAGAACAAATCGCTCGTGAGAATATTGCCCGCGTTCAGGCCGATTCCGAGCTCTCCGGCGACCTTCTCCGCGAGCTTGATGAGCTTCCATGATGCCGTCGGAGCCAGCTGCCCTCCAAGCTCATAATTACTCGCCCAGTTGGAATCGGTTGATGCGGCGAGTGCCATTACGACATCGCCCAGCCCCAATTTTTCGGACAATCCGCCGGCAGTCCCGATGCGAATAAGGTTCTCCGCCCCGTGAAACTGTATGAGCTCGGCCGAGTAAATCCCCATAGAAGGCATGCCCATGCCCGTGCCCTGAACCGTAACCGGAACGCCCTTGTACGTGCCGGAAAATCCGAACATGTTTCTCACACTGTTGATGAGCCTCGCGTCCTCCAAAAAGTTTTCAGCGATGAACTTGGCCCTGAGCGGATCGCCGGGCAGAAGCACAGTCTTAGCGACATCGCCCGGTTTTGCATCTATATGTAATGACATTTTATTACACCGCCTTCTCGATCAAACTACATATCGAATTCGAGAACGCAACCGGATCTTCCACAGGCAGCCCCTCCATCAGTAACGCCTGATCGTAAAGCAGCCCCGCGTATTCCTTCACCGAATCCTTGTCGTTTTCGTAGATTTTTTCCAGAGCTTTCAGCACAGCATGGTCGGCGTTGATCTCGAGAATTCTCTCAGCCTTGACCTTCTGTTCCTCACCCGAAGGAATTTGATTGAGAATTTTCTCCATCTCAAGCGACATACCATCGCCCGCAACCAAAACCACAGGGTGGCTTTTGAGCCTCTTCGAGAGCTTGACATCATTCACCTTGCCCTCAAGCCCTGCCTTGATAGCCTCAAGCAAGTCCTTGTAACTTTCAGCCTGTTCCTCGGCCTTTTTCTTCTCCTCTTCGCTCTCCTCAATGCCAAGATCGCTATCAGAAACCGAGCGAAATTCCTTCTCGTCAAAAGAAATCATCATCTTGAGCGCAAACTCATCGACCTGATCCGTGCCATAGAGTATCTCATAACCCTTGTCCTTGAGCAGCTCAGTCTGCGGCATCTTATCAATCTTGTCAATCGACTCGCCGGTCGCGAAGTAAATGTATTTCTGGTCTTCCGGCATGCGGCTGACGTATTCTCTGAACGTTACGAGCTTCTTCTCCGACGACGAATAGAAGAGCACAATATCCTTGATGGCATCCTTTGCCTGCCCGTAATTATCGTAAAGACCGAACTTCAGTTGAAGCCCGAAAGCCGCCCAAAACTTTTCGTAGCCTTCCCTGTCATTTGAAAGCATATTCTCAAGCTCGCTCTTGATCTTCTTTTCGATACGTTGCTCGATAGCCTTGAGCTGGCGGTCGTGTTGAAGCATTTCTCTGGAAATATTCAGCGACAAATCCTGCGAATCCACGAGCCCCTTCACAAATCCGAAGTAATCGGGCAGGAGCGAATCCGCCTTTTCCATGATCATCACGCCCGATGAATAGAGCTGAAGCCCCTTCTCATAGTCCTTTGTATAGTAATTGAAAGGCGCTCTGGCAGGAATGAAAAGCAGAGCGTCATAGCTCACGACACCTTCGACATTCGAGTGAATGACCTTGAGCGGATCCTCAAAATCCGCAAACTTATCCTTGTAGAAATCCGCGTATTCCTCATCCGTGATGTCCTTCTTCGCGCGCTTCCAAATCGGAACCATACTGTTGAGCGTCTCATCTTCGATGTATTTCTCAAACTTCGGCTCCTTCCCCTCAGCACCGTCATCCTGTGCGCCATTATAGCCGTCATCCTGCGCGCCAGTCGCAGGATCCGCCTCATCCTCAATCCGGCGAGATTTCTCAACCTGCATCTTGATGGGATAACGAATGTAGTCCGAGTAACGCTTGATGAGTCTCTTCAAAGTCCACTCAGAAAGGTAATCGTCGTAATTTTCCTCGCTAGCGTTTTCTTTAATAGTGAGCGTGATTTCCGTGCCCACGCTATCCTTTTCAGCTTCCTTCATCGTGTAACCATCGGCTCCCTTAGACTCCCATTCATAAGCGATGTCCTCGCCAAAAGCCTTCGACAAAACCTTGATGTCGCTCGAAACCATAAAAGCAGAATAAAAGCCAACGCCGAACTGCCCGATGATGTCAATCTCCTTCGCCGCCGCTTCCTCCGAAGCCTCGTCCTTCTTGAATACGAGAGAGCCGCTCTTCGCAATTGTCCCGAGGTTTGCTTCCATCTCCTCCCGCGTCATACCGATACCATTATCGGAAATCACGAGAGTCCTCGCATCCTTGTCGGCCTCAAGTCTGATATAGAAATCGTCGCGAGAAATCCCACTGATTTTCTCCGTCAAGCTCTTATAATAAAGTTTGTCAATCGCATCGCTCGCATTCGAAATCAGCTCCCTCAGGAAAATCTCCTTGTGCGTATAGATGGAATTTATCATCAAATCAAGAAGCCTCTTAGACTCCGCCTTAAACTGTTTCTTCGCCATTCTTTATCTACCTCCTAAAATTAGTTATCAGCACTCGCCCGCAATGAGTGCTAAAACAATAATACCGCACAATACAAAACAGGTCAACCCCACGTTTGCAACGCGTGTGCATAGTGTTCTCTGATATTTACGGATATTTCCCAATTCATTCAAGTGCTGAAATAGCATACAAAGGCATGTCAACCAATCCATCGACGTCCTTGTAATCCGCCATAGATGTCCTGAGCATATTCACAGGGTGAAACTTGTCGCGGTAGACAAACAGACTCTTCGCTTTTAAATTTACTCCGGCCTTGACTTCAATAGGCAAAGCACCACGCGAAGAATAAATCAAAAAATCCACCTCCGATGTTCCACTTTTATTCGTCCAGTAATAGGCGGCTATACCATTGGCAACCAACTGCTGAAGAACATATTGCTCCGTCAAAGAACCCTTGAATTCCACAAACATGGCGTCCCCTTCAAGCAACGTCTCTGCCCTTAAATTACTCATCGCAGACAATAAGCCAACATCCAACACAAACAATTTAAATGCTCTCAAATCTGCATATGCTTTCAGCGGCGTGTTCGCCTGAGTGACCCTGTGAACGATTTCAACGACCCCATAGTTCTGTAGCCAAAGCAATGCTTCCTCATAATCAGAAGCCCTTGCCCCACTTTTTATCGCACTGTAAATGAATTTTTTGTTTTCCTTCGCAAGCTGAGAGGCGATAGTTTCCCACAACATTGTAATCGACCTGAGTATTCCTTTCGGCGCATGCTTTGAAAAATCCCTCTCGTAGTTTCCAATGATTTCGTTTTGCAACACCCGAACTTTTGTATAGTCACCGCTTTCTATATATGCATCAACCACTTCCGGCATACCGCCGACATAAAAATATTTTCTAAGCATATCTTCATAGCGATTTTTGAAAGCCTGAATCATAGCAAAATCTCGCGTGGCAATCAATTTTGCCAGTGCTTGATTGCCGGTGGCCGTGAGGAATTCCGAAAATGACAAAGGATATAAACGCAAGGTCTCAACTTTTCCAACAGGGAACGAGTACCCCTCATGCATAGATACTCCAAGCAATGACCCCGCGCATACTATATGATATTCCGGCGCATTTTCAGCGAAATATTTCAATGCGGCCAAGGCATCCGGCACCTCCTGTATCTCATCAAATATTAATAAAGTTTTGGCCGGTTCTATTTTTCTCCCTGTATAAATTTCCAATCCATCAATAATTCTACCCACATCATAATCAAGTGAAAATAGGGTTTTCATAGTGGGATTTTTCTCGAATACGATATACACACTATTATCGTAATAATTTTTCGCGAAGTGCTTCAGAAGCCACGTCTTCCCAACCTGCCGAGCACCCACCAAAAGTAGTGGTTTTCTCTTTGCGCTGTCCTTCCATTTCAACAAATCACCTAAGAGTTCTCGTTCCATACTAAGCTCCCATTGATACCTTTCCATTCCATTAACTAACGTATCATCATATTATCACAATTCTACACTTTTTCCAATGAAAAAATGTTATTTTTCACACTTTTTCCAAGCAATAAATGTAATGCCGGCTATCCCGTGCGAAACAAAAGCGAGCCCGAAAGCTCGCTTCGCAGTATACATCGTCATTGCGGGCTCGCCCCGACCTGTGCTGGGACGTAGTCGCAGTGAATCCAGTCCTTGTCCCCGAGAGCTTATCTCTTTGAGAACTGGCTGGCTCTTCTCGCCTTCTTGAGACCGTATTTCTTTCTTTCCTTCATACGTGAATCTCTCGTAAGGAACCCTTCTGCCTTCAGCAGTGGCCTGTTCGTCTCTTCGTCAATGACGAGGAGTGCCCTTGAGATACCGTGACGAAGTGCACCGGCCTGACCTGTGAACCCACCGCCGTGAACCGTTGCGATGACGTCATACTTGCCTTCCGTAGAAGTAACCTCGAAGGGTCTTCTGACCTCGCGCTTCACGATTTCCATACCGAAGTAATCGTCGATGTTCTTCCCGTTGATCGTAACCTCACCCTTGCCTGCGACAAGACGCACTCTGGCTACAGATGACTTTCTTCTTCCCGTTCCGGGATATTGCTTCTTAGCTGCCATTATCTATCCCTCCTAAAAATTCCAAACTTCGGGTTTCTGAGCTGCATGATCGTGTTCCGGACCTGCATAAACCTTTAGTTTTTTAAACATCTGCCTGCCAAGCGGGCCCTTGGGCATCATGCCTTTGACGGCGTGTCTGATGATTTCTTCGGGATGCTTTGCCTGTAACTTTTCGAAAGTAATCTCTCTGAGACCGCCAGGATATCCCGTATGTCTCTTGTAAATCTTGTCTTTCCTCTTCTTGCCCGTCACCTCAATCTTCTCCGCATTGATGATGATGACATAGTCGCCGGTGTCAATGTGGGGAGTGTAGATGGGCTTTCTCTTGCCTCTCAGTATAGAAGCGACCTCGCTGGCAAGTCTGCCGAGAGTCTGACCCTCTGCGTCGATGACATACCATTTCTTTTCAACTTCCTGAGGCTTTGCAATATAGCTGCTCATAGAATCCTCCTTGCCTACTCTGATTGCGGTCCACCTATGTCCTAGGCCCTCCGTCAATCTTTTTCGAGCACTTCGTAATAACGTTTTGGGCCACGGACAGTCAAACATCCATCCTGCACCCACACCCACCATGCATCACTGAGTAATGAACGGCAAGCAAATGAAAGTATACATGAGCCGGAGCCCCCCTGTCAATCAAATTTTAAAAGAATCCCCCAGAATTTCAGCGAATTTCAGCGAAAAGGGCACGGCCCAAAAAGAAACCGTGCCTCAGTCATCCAATCGTCATAACGAACGAGGGAACGTTAGTGACCGAGGCAATCCATAAAATGTCGAGTAAGCAGCATATATTCACATAAAAACTGCAAAATCATGTGAAAACACCCCGTTTACTCGATATTACCACTGTATTTGAGCTTCTAATCTCGAGTAAACAGCCCAAATTCACACCAATCATTTGTATCTCACCCCACGGTTTCCCGTTTCATTTGGACTTTTCACATATAACAGGTCGTTATTTGGTGAATTAATAAATTAAAACGGGGTGCAGACAAAAGGCACGGCCCCAAAAGAAGCCGTGCCCTGTCATTCAACTGTCATTGCGGGCTCGACCCGCAATCCAGTCCGTGCCCTAGGCCCTTAGCCCTAGACCTCAGAAGTCCTCGCAGAAACCCGTGAGCTGACCTGTGCCGCAACCATCTCCGCCGCAAACAGCACCGTGAAGATCGTAGTCTGCCAATCAACAAGCACCATCTGCTTCGTGATATCCTGCGTTACAAGGAAGAGCACCAAGGAGCCAACCGCAAACGCGATAGTAGCAAT
>JAISKC010000069.1 GCA_031261345.1 Eubacteriales Family XIII. Incertae Sedis bacterium
ATTGCTACTATCGCGTTTGCGGTTGGCTCCTTGGTGCTCTTCCTTGTAACGCAGGATATCACGAAGCAGATGGTGCTTGTTGATTGGCAGACTACGATCTTCACGGTGCTGTTTGCGGCAGAGATGGTTGCGGCACAGGTTAGCTCACGGGTTTCTGCGAGGAGTTCTGAGGTTTAGGGCTAAGGGCCTAGGGCAAGGAATGGATTGCTTCGTTGCACTCGCAATGACGAGGGCAGACCACCCCGGCCGCTTAGCGGCCACCCCTCCACCGGAGGGGAATGACGGGCACGGCTTCTTTTTGGGGCCGTGTCTTTTTGTGGAAACTCGGGAAGTCTGCTCTTGAATGGTTGGCGGTTGAAATGTATAATGGATAAGTATTCAATTCGTGCGCTGATTTTTTGTATGTCTGGAGAGTGAATTTTATGACTAAGTATATATTTGTAACAGGCGGTGTTATCTCCGGACTCGGAAAAGGTATCACGGCAGCTTCTTTGGGTAGACTGCTCAAGGACTGTGGCCTCAAGGTGAGTGCACAGAAACTCGATCCCTACATCAACGTCGATCCCGGCACGATGAACCCGATTGAGCATGGCGAAGTTTTTGTTACGGAGGACGGTGCGGAAACGGACCTTGACCTCGGACATTACGAAAGATTCATCGACGAAGATCTCAACAAATATTCAAATCTCACGACCGGCAAGGTTTACTGGACCGTCCTCTCGAAGGAAAGAGCTGGAGAATACCTCGGCCAGACCGTTCAGGTCATTCCACACATCACAGGCGAAATCAAAAAATTCATTTACTCGGCGGCCAAGACCGGTGGGGCTGACGTAGTAATCACGGAGGTTGGCGGCACGACGGGCGATATTGAAAGCCTTCCCTTTCTCGAGGCCATCAGGCAGTTCAGCATGGAGGTGGGCAAGGAAAATTGCCTTTTCATTCACGTTACTCTCGTCCCGTATCTCTATGCTTCACACGAATACAAGAGCAAGCCGACACAACATTCCGTGAAGGAATTGCAGTCGCTCGGCATCTTTCCGGACATCATAGTCATGCGCTCGGAAGGCCACGTTGGAGACGACATCAAGCGGAAAATTTCGCTCTTCTGCAACGTCAAGCCCGACAGCGTCATAGAAAACAGCAACATCAAACTTCTCTATGAGGCGCCGCTCATGTTTGAAAATCAGAATTTCTGCGAAATAGTTACGAGACATCTTGGGCTCGAAGTCGGCCCCCCAGACCTCACGGAGTGGAAGGCGATGTTGTCGAGGGTCGCGTCAAGGGACAAGTCGATAGTGATTGGACTCGTCGGCAAATATACGAAACTCCACGATGCATATTACTCGGTCGCGCAGGCTCTGGCTCACGCGGGCTACGAGATTGGCGCGGAGGTAGAAATCAAATGGATCGAATCCGAAAATGTCACGGGCGGCGGTTGCGACCATAATGTCCTGAAGGAATGTGACGGGATTCTCGTTCCCGGGGGCTTCGGCGAAAGGGGCATTCAAGGCATGGTCGAGGCCTGCAAATACGCCAGAGAAAACAATGTGCCATACCTCGGAATATGTCTGGGTATGCAGATTTCAGTGATAGAATACGCGAGGAATGTGCTCGGACTTGCCGATGCGGACTCGCAGGAATTCGACGAAAATTCACCAAATCAGGTCATTGCTCTTATGGCGGATCAGCAGGGAAATCTGCCCAAGGGCGGCACGATGCGACTTGGAGCTTACCCCTGCAAAATCAAGGCAGGGTCTATGATGGAGAAGGCTTATCAGAGCTCGGAAATATCTGAGAGGCACAGGCATAGATACGAGTTCAACAACGATTACAGGGAAGACGTTGAAAAGAACGGAATGAACATCGTAGGGCAGTCGCCGGATGGTAGACTTGTCGAAGCCGTCGAAATTCCGGCCAATGATTTCTTCGTCGGCGTTCAGTATCATCCCGAATTCAAGAGCAGGCCGAACAGGGCACACGCATTATTCCGTGAATTCACAAGGGCGGCTATGAATCAGAAGTACAATCTGAAGTAAGTGGATTGCCACGCTTCGCTCGCAATGACAGGAGGATTATGAATCAGGAAATTGACAATATCTATGACAATAAGCTTCATGAGGAGTGTGGCGTTTTCGGCATAGCAAGCACAAACCGCGATTCGTCGGACGCGGCGAGAGTTACCTACATGGGGCTTTTCGCGCTTCAGCACAGAGGGCAGGAAGGTTGCGGAATAGCCGTGAACGATTCCGGCGTCATCTCGTGCAAGAAGGGTCAGGGGCTACTCACAGACGTCTTCACGGGCGAGTCAATCGACAAGCTCATAGGCTCGTCTGCTATCGGGCACTGCCGATACAGCACGATGGGCGGGTCTAGTCTCGACAACGTTCAGCCGATAGCGGTCAGCCATATCAAGGGAAATCTCGCAATCGCTCACAACGGAAACATTGTCAATCCCGGGGCACTCAGAGAAGAGATTGAGCTTCTTGGCGGTATCTTTCACGGCACGGGGGATAGCGAAATCATCGCATATACGATTGTGGCAGAGAGGCTTCGAAGACCTTCTATCGAGGAGGCAGTCAAGAGTGCCATGCACAGAATCAAGGGGGCGTATTCGCTTGTCGCTATGAGTCCGAGGAAGATGATTGCTGCGAGGGACCCGAACGGGTTCAAACCGCTTTCTATAGGAAGGCTCGGGGAGGACTACATCGTTGCTTCGGAAACGTGTGCCATAGACGCGGTCGGCGGCGAGTATGTAAGAGATATAGAGCCGGGCGAAATCATCGTCATTGAGGATGGGAAGCTCACTTCGCTCGATGCTGGACTGGAGCTCAGAAGGTCTTATTGCAGTTTTGAATTTCTCTATTTCTCAAGACCCGACAGTATTTTCTCTGGCATAGGCGTGGATTGGGCGAGAAGGGAAGCCGGTAAGAGGTTGGCGATAGAAACCGGAGTCGATGCGGATATCGTTGTCGCTGTGCCCGATTCGGGAGTAAGTGCCGCGGGTGGATATGCAGAAGCGTCCGGCCTTCCAAACACGGTGGGACTTATCAAGAACCGGTATATCGGAAGAACATTCATCGCCCCGTCGCAGGGGCAGAGGGAGAGAGACGTCAGACTCAAGCTCAACCCGCTCAGAGCAAACCTCACGGGAAAGCGGGTCGTTCTCATAGACGACAGCATAGTGAGGGGCACGACCTCCGCGAGAATAGTCAAGGCGGTCAGGGAAGCCGGAGCCACGGAGGTTCATTTTCGCTCTTCTGCGCCGCCGTTCCTATACCCTTGTTACTTCGGCATCGATGTGCCGGATAGGGACAAGCTGATAGCGGTCGGCCGCACGAAGGAAGAGCTCGCAAAATTGTTAGGAGCCGATTCGGTCGATTTTCTGTCGCATGAGACGCTTTCGGACATACTCGAAGGTGCGGGCTGTCCGATTTGCAAGGCTTGCTTCACGGGTGACTACCCGATAGACCTGCCGAAGGAGCCGGACGAGAAGATTTTCCAGAGACCTATTATCCAGATATAGGGAATGGATTGCGGGTCAAGCCCGCAATGACGGCGGGTGGATTGCCGCGCTGCGCTCGCAATGACGGGGGGTGGATTGCCGTGCTGCGCTCACGTTCGCTGACGTGAGGATTGCAGGTCGGGTTATCGCATTACGCACCTAGTAATGCTGCCGGTACAACAGCTATTCCATCGGGACGACGATATGCCATTTTGCCTGTAGTGATGATGATGGCATCTGTCAGTTTGTCCCCCATCTGCTTTTTCAGCCAAATCAAATGTCTGACATCCCTATCGTCTACAAACGGTGCAGTCTTTACCTCGATAGCAATAGTCGCCGTTCCTTGTGTAAGTATGAAATCTATTTCTCTATCACCGTTTCTTGTGTGGAAATAGGAAAGTTCTGCATCATTCACGACAGCATAAACCCTAAGACTTTGAAAGACCAGTGATTCGAACAACCTTCCTATGATGTTGCCATATTTCTCGTCGAATTTTGTGGCTACATTTCCGCCAGAATTGCGTCCTAAAAGTTTCTCTTTCGACAATCCCAACAAGGCTGTGCAGATAGCTGTGTCCGCAATGTAGTGTTTCGGACTCTTTTTCAGTTGTGAATAATAGTCTTCACCGTGAATCCAAGGTGGCAACTCATCAATGAGCCACAGTTTCTCCAAGGCTTCACGATACGCTATCGTCGTCTTTGCAGCCGGTTTGTCACCTTCTCCGGCGGTTGCAACATCAAGAATCTCATTGTAGCCTGCGGTTGAAGATATCGCTGCAGCATATCCGATGAGCCATCTACGAAGAGTATGCGGCTGCCTTATGACAATGCCTTCTTGCTTGAATTCATGCGTAAGAAGATTGTTTATATAGGATGTGACCAACCGCCTTTGATTTTTTTCGTTCGTTACTCTCATGGCGGGAAGTCCGGAAAGAAAAATTTCATCCATGTAGTTGTCGAAAGATATGTTGGTTTCTCCGCCAATCGGAATTGAAAATGGAGTTGACTCTCCGAAAATATCCATTAGAGATACTTTGGCAATATCAAGAGCCCTCTCTTGAAGGGACAAGGGGTACATTCTGATGCGAACAATTCTTCCTGCGCCGGAATGCATGTCAGAATTTTTGGACGAGATAGAACCTGTCATGATGTATCGCCCAGGCTCATTGTTCGCATCTACATCACGGCGGACATAGTCCCATGTTTCCGGTATCTTTTGCCATTCATCAATTAATACCGGATGGACAGAATCACGCAGTTTGTCAATATCATTGGTTACTATCAAGAGGTCTTGCTTTCTATCCAGCTCAAATACGGAATGCGCAAATACTTTTGCACTGCTCGTCTTGCCGATGCCCTTCAGGCCGTCGAGGGATATAGCAGGCAAATCCTGTAGCACTTCACCAATATAGTTTTCTATCAATCTTAAGTAATGTTTCATATTGTCAATTCTACGCGATTTCTTGTTATAAGTCAACAAACAATACACTTGAAAGTCAACAAACAATACATTTGAAAGTAAACAAACGCGAAAACTAAAGGGAGCTGTTGGCTCCCTTTAATTTTGTAATATAGGATGAAGAAGTGTGTTGGTGATTTTATGCCAGAGCCTGCTCGAGGTCGGCGATGAGATCCTTGACGTTTTCTGTGCCGATAGATAGTCTTATCGTATTCGGATAGATGTCCTGATCCTTCAGCTCGGCCTCGTTCAGCTGGCTGTGTGTCGTGCTTGCGGGATGGATAACGAGCGACTTTACGTCAGCGACATTCGCGAGAAGCGAGAAAATCTCAAGCTTGTCGATGATTGCCTTAGCTGCGTCAGCGTCTCCGTCAATCTCGAAGGTGAAGATAGAACCTGCACCGTTCGGGAAATACTTTTTGTAAAGGTCGTGGCTCGGCTCGCTAGAAAGTGCAGGATGATGAACAGCCACAACTTTCGGATGTTTGTCGAGATAGTCAACGACCTTCAGGGCGTTCTCAACGTGTCTCTCGACCCGAAGCGACAGAGTCTCGAGACCTTGAAGAAGTAGGAAAGCGTTGAGCGGTGCAACCGAAGCTCCTGTGTCTCTAAGGAGGATGGCTCTGATGCTGGTGACAAAGGCTGCAGGGCCTGCAGCATCAGCGAAAACTACCCCATGATAGCTTTCATTCGGCTCAGTAAGCTGCGGGAATTTACCGCTCGCCTTCCAATCAAATTTGCCGCTCTCGATGATGAGACCTCCAAGACCCGTTCCATGACCGTTGATGAACTTCGTTGCAGAATGTACAACGATGTCCACGCCATAGTCGATGGTATTGATGAGGTTTGGCGGAGTGAATGTAGCATCTACTACGAGAGGGATTTTGTTCGCATGTGCCAGAGCAGCGAGCTTTTCAAAATCTGCTACGTTCGAATTGGGGTTTCCCAGAGACTCTACGAATAGTGCCTTGGTGTTGGGCTTAATGGCCCCCTCAAAACTCCCTTCTACGTCGGGATCGACGAATGTTGTCTCAATGCCTTGATCCGGCAGAGTGTGAGCGAGTAAGTTGTAGGTTCCGCCATAGATGGTCTTTGCGGAAACGATGTGGTCGCCATTCTTCGCGAGTGCTTGGAATGTGTATGTGAGAGCTGCCGCACCTGATGCAACTGCGAGGGCCGCCGCGCCGCCTTCGAGGGCCGCGATACGCTCTTCGAGAACACCCTGTGTCGGGTTCGTGAGTCTGCCGTAGATATTTCCGGCGTCGGTGAGTGCAAATCTGCCTGCCGCCTGTGCGCTGTCAGCGAAAACGAACGAAGTGCTCTGATAAATCGGAACAGCTCTGGCCCCTGTCGCGGGATCGGCGTCTTCTTGCCCGATGTGGACTTGCTTGGTCTCGAAAGACCACTTTGATGTGTCTTTAACTCTTGCCATTTTCTTTACCTCCGTAGTAAATTTTCTGTGCTGTTATCCGAAAAATATAACATAGTTTTCTTATATGTTTAATATGATTATAGCACTCAGATACAGCTTGTCAACACCTTTTTAATATTTTACTAGAATTTTACGAAAAAATATCGAAATTTGTGTGCCATTGCACACAATTGATGTATATAATAGATTTACATGTATTAACCGTGGGTGGTTCATTTATGAAATACATAAAAAATCGAAAGGGGAAATTATCGCAAAGTTACAGGAAGCAATTGCACTCATTACTGATTATATAGGTTATCAGTCCACATTCTGGTACGTTCTATACGGACTCGCTCTTTGCGTCGCCCTCTGGTCCATCGGCCGATTTGTATACATGAAGAAGAAACGCAACATGGAGACGACGTATTTTGTCATCTTCTGCATCCCCGTGGCGATTTGGGCGGGGCTGATGCTTCTGATGTCTCAGATTCCGGCCTCGGGCGATTTGGCCATGGTTTTGGAAATCGTAGCAAAAAGTGCCTTTGTCCTGATTCCCACGCTGCTCTGCTTGCACGTGTGGAGCCACGTTTCTTACAAGCCGATAACGGGGACGATTTGGGTGATATATTTGTTCATTCCAGTAATAGTAATAGGTGTATATATTTCGAAGGCTATCAATCCATCGCTTGAAACTGAGATTTTTGCCAATCAGCATGTCACTATAGATTGGTTGCTTTCGGGTATAGCATATGCACTCGCCCTGATAAAGAGCTATAGGCTATGCTTCAACGTCTTCTACCAGATGCCGAAACACATGAGGGTATCCACGTACAATATGTTGGTTTCAATATCGATTGTGGCGATAGCAAAGATAATTACTCTCGTGCTGAGGTTGCCGGACATCTACGCTTATGAATTCAACGCGGTCGCCATCATCATCGCCATGAGAATGTTCGCAAAATCATTTTACTTTGCATCATCGTCAAACGTCATAGTTACTTCGCGGGAGTTCGTGTTCAACAGCCTCTCGACCATCGTTTTGACGATAAGCCTCAAGGGAAACATTCTCGACTGGAACAAGCGCGGGAAAGGCGAAGCCATAGCCATCACGTATCCGAGATACAAGGAGCCGTATCACAAATACAGGGAGCGCATCATCGAGGAATGTTCCGGCACCGTCTCGCCGCACGATGAAAACATTATCACGACAAAGGTGGACGGCAAGGAGCAGCAACTCCTGTTCACGCGGCACGGCATAGGATTTTCCGGCCGCCAATTTGGCTATCTGGTCGAGATAAGCGAGGTTACGAAGCTGTATTCAGTGCTCAGGTATTTGGAAGAAATCGCGATGTTTGACCAACTGACCGGCCTGAACAACAGAAATGCCTACATGGTGCAGGCGCACAATCTTGTGCAGGCAAAGAACATGCCGCTCGGCATCATAGTCGGGGACATAAACAACCTGAAGAAAACCAACGACACCATTGGGCATCTCGCCGGCGACAGGCTGATTACCATCGTTTCGAATGCGCTAAAGGAGAGTGTGCCGAAAAGCAACCTGCCCGACAATGCATTTTTGGCGAGGATAGGCGGCGACGAGGTCGTGATTCTCATTCCGAATGCCGACATGAATATCATTGAGAATTACGAGCGGAATGTGGCGGAGATTTTGAAAAAGGTGGACGATCCCGTATTTGGTAGCCCCACAATTTCACTCGGCCACGCTATCATGAAGAGTATGGACGGCGATTACAACGACTCATTCCTTGCCGCCGATGCGATGATGTATGAGAGCAAACGGCAGACGAAGGAGATTAGCCTCAGCGGTATTGTGCCGACAGCGCAGATATCCGACCCTGTGTCAGGGCAGGCCGAAACCGAATGGGTGGACGACAGGCTTTAGACTACTTAGGCTACCGCGCCCCCGAAATATACTCCATACCACACCAAAAACGTGTAAACAGTCCAGATTTTGCGGCTGTTGTCCGCCTTGTCCGAGATGTGATCCTCCAGCAATTTCAACAGTACATCTGTGTTGAAGAACTGTCCAGTAACTTCCGAGGTGAAAGCCTCCCGAATCTTTTCTATGTATTCCGGCTCTTTCAGCCAGACCCTGATAGGAACGGGGAAGCCGAGTTTTTTCTTCTGAGACCACTTGTCGGGCATGCGTCTGCTCGCGGCGATACGCATGGCGTATTTTGTATTTTCCTTGTTGACCCTGTATTTCAGCGGAAGTCTTGCCGCGAGTGCCATCACTTCCTTGTCGAGGAATGGGACTCTGAGCTCTAGGGAATTTGCCATGCTCATCTTGTCGGCCTTGAGCAGAATGTCTCCAACCATCCAAGCGTTGAGATCCACAAACTGCATCTTCGTAACGGGGTCTTTGTCTTTCACCATGTCATACCAAGGCTTCACTATCTGAGCTGGTGCAGGTGCCAGACCGCTCCGTTTCAAGAGTTTCGACCGCTCTTTCACGGAGAACATATTTGCATTGCCGATGAAGCGGTCTTCAAGTTTTTTTCCGCGTCTCACCACGAAATTGAGACCTCTTTTTGCCGGAAGGGCCGAGGCGATTCCGCCCGCGAGTTTTCTGATTGGAAAGGGTATCCTGTTGTACGCAGGGACTTCGAGAGGCTCCCTGTAGATATTGTAGCCTCCGAATATTTCGTCCGCACCTTCGCCGGACAGAACGACCTTCAGGTGTTTTGCGGCTTCGCGACTGACAAAGTAAAGAGCGACTGCCGAGGGGTCTGCAAGCGGCTCGTCCATATGCCACTGTATCTTCTCGAAGTTTCCCCAGTATTCCTCCGCCGTTATTATCTTGCTGATATTCTTGACGGGAATCATCTCGGACAGCTCCCTCGCATAGTCGGTCTCGTTGTATTTCTCGCCGTAGTCAAAGCCGACGGTGAACGTCTTGTCCACATTCGCACTGCAAGCGACGTAGCTCGAATCCACCCCACTCGACAGGAATGAGCCGACCTCCACGTCGCTGATTTTGTGAGTTTCAACGGAATTGTCAAAGGTCTTCTCGATAGCATCGACCCAGTAATCAAGCGAAGGTTCTTCCTCCGCCGAGAACTCGGGAATCCAATACCTGCCTGTTTCCGGCTCGTCCATATCCTTTGAAAACCTGAGCCAATGCCCGGGCGTGAGTTTGAAAGTGTTCCTGAAAAACGTCTCGGGACCAGGCGAGTACTGAAAGGATAGATAGCTTTCGAGAGCTTTTTCGTTCAGCTCCTTCTTGAACGAAGGGTGTTCGAGCAGACTCTTTATCTCCGAGCCAAAGATGAAAGCCCCGTCCATAAGTGCATAGTAAAATGGCTTGATACCAAAGAAGTCTCTAGCCGCAAAAATCTCTTCCTTGTCTTTGTCGTAGATTGCAAATGAGAACATGCCGCGGAGTTTGTCAAACAAATCCTTGCCGTATTCCTCGTATCCATGCAAGAGCACTTCGCTGTCGGAGTTCGTAGAAAAAACGTGTCCCTTCGCCAGCAGCTCGTCCCTGATGCCACGATAGTTGTAAATTTCGCCGTTGAATACGAGCACGAGGCTGCCGTCCTCGTTGGTCATCGGCTGTCTGCCGCCCGCCAAATCTATGATGCTCAACCGCCGAAAACCGACCGCATAGCCATCGGTGATAAAATATTCCTCATCATCGGGTCCTCGGTGCTTGATAATATCAGTCATCTTTTTGATAATTCTATTATCCGTCCTGTTTTCGCCAAGGTCCAAATAACCAGCAAATCCGCACATATCCTATTCCTTTCATATCGTCATTGCGAGCGTAGCGTGGCAATCCAAAAATTGCGTTTCCGGATTGTTTTGCTATGCTGTAAATGACGCTTCTTCTCCAAATGCAGCACGCACGTGCTCCCTGTCGTCAAAATGTATCTTTTCCGTTCCGAGAATTTGATAATCCTCGTGGCCCTTGCCTGCGAGGACGATCACCTCACCCTGCATAGCAATCTCTGCCGCCCGAATTATCGCAGTAGCCCTGTCCTCTATGACCTCGTAGGCCGCACCGGTCTGCTCAATTCCACGCACAATCTCCTCAATAATAGACGCGGGCTCCTCGGTGCGAGGATTGTCGGACGTGATGATTGTGAAGTCCGCCAGCTGACCGGATATCTCTCCCATAGCCGCCCGCTTACTCGGATCCCTGTCGCCGCCGCAGCCGAAGACGGAAATGATTCGGCTGTAACTTCCAGTGTTTCGGACCGAGGAAATGAGATTTTCCAAAGCCCTCGCCGTGTGTGCATAGTCAACTATCGCCGTTACGTTGCTCGGTGAAGTGATCACCTCATAGCGGCCGGAGATGTCAACACCGAGATTCAACGCCGAAACACAATCTTCAAATGAGATTCCCGAAGAAAGGCAGGCGCCCATAGCAGCGAGCGAATTGTAAACGGCAAACTCAGCCGGCGTGCGCAGAGAAACGCGTACCTTCCTGTTTGCCTTGCCATCTTCACCCCTGTGTATGACATCAAAGGAGACTCCGGCGTTTGAGTAAGAAATCTTCTCCGCGAAAAGGTCCAAATGCGGCTTATCCTCGAGCCCAAAAACGATCAGCTCCCGCGCATGACCCGACAATACCCTCGCTTCAAGCAGAGCCAAAATCGCCGATGAAAACTCGTCGTCGCCGTTCACGACAGCCTTCTTCGAAATATCGAAAAGCATGAGTTTGGAGGCCTTGTAGTCCTCCATTGTGCCGTGGTCGTCAAGATGCTCGGGGGAGATGTTCGTGAAAACGCCAACGTCAAATACGATGTCGGAAACGCGGCCGCCCTTCAGCCCCATCGAGGACACTTCCATTATCAGATCATCTACCTTGCTGTCAGCCATCTTCGTCATTATCTCGGAAAGCTCGATGCAGTCGGGCGTAGTGGGCGTCGTCCGCCTCGTGTCGAGCACCCCGCCGCCGATGTAATTCTCAATCGTCCCCAAAAGGCCTGTCCTGTGTCCGGCATATTTGAGTATGGAGTCCGCAATCACAGCGGTGGAAGTCTTGCCATTCGTGCCCGTGATGCCGATGAGATTGAATTTCTCGTGAGGATAACCGGCGTAGCGATTTGTCATTTTTGACAGTATCCTTCTCGTGTCATGGACACTTACGATGGTGATATCCGGCAGCGCCCCGTCTTGGAAATAGCCTTCGAGAGCCTCTACGTGATTTTCCATTACTAAGAGCGCGGCGGCACCGGCTTCGGCCGCCTGCTCAAGATAGTCGTGCCCATCGGTCGCTACGCCCTCCGTAGCGATGAAGAGGTCTTTCGCCTGCACGAGCCGACTGTCTATAGCGAGTCCCGAAATGTCGGTATCGGGGCTCCCCTTGATGATTTTGTTTTCGAGGCCGCTCAGCAATTCTCCCAATATCATTTATAGAATTGCTTTCTGTTTTTGACGCTGTAGTTTGTCGAGAAGGCCTTGTTCTGTGCGACAATTTCCCTCATCACCCCGACCTTTCGGCGAATATCCTTGTCGGCGGGATTCAGGAGCGGGTTCACGAAAGCGCCCTCCTTCAAAAGGCGAAGTGCTCTGTCCCTCAGGTCTTCCTGCGTGATGTATATCTTGGGCACATCCTTGGGGACTATCAGCCACACGAGCTCCTTTTTGACGACCGTTTTTTCAAGCGGTTTCTCCTCCACAATGTCGGTCGCCAAGAGTTTGGCTACATTCACGCCGGCCGCCGTCAGGCTGTAATTCGCTATCCCTGGCGCGGCGTTGAAGTCGAGAACTTTCAGCTTGCCGTCTCTTTCATCGTATTTGAGGTCGAACGTCCCAAACCCCGTGTAGCCGACACTTTCGAGAAAATTCTCGAGCTTTGCTTCAAGCTCAGGATTGGGCTTTGTGATGAGAAGTGCCGGATCGCCGATGGTCTTCGGCAGATGCTCTTCGAGTAATACATGAGCGGTGCTGGTGAGCTTCACCTTTCCATTTTTGTCAGAATAAAATGTGCATGACGTGATGTGCGTATCGTCGCCCGGAATGTATTCCTGAATGATGAAATCTTTATCGTATCCCGCGGCAAATATCTTTCCGAATTGAATTTCCATATCCTTGGTGTTGCGAATCTTGTTGACCTTCGCCCGCCCCCAAAATTGGTGTTTCGTGTATTCGACGCTATCCGCGGGCTTGATAATGTAAGGTGGATTGAACGGAATGTCGTAATCAAGTCCAATATCGCTGTTGTATATGTACGTTTGGGGGTAATCGATTCCGTGTTCATCAAGTGCCTCATAAAATGTCGTCTTGTATGTAATGGACTCGAGCTTTTCGAAGTCCCAAGAGGCAGCTACAACATTTTCCGGAAGGCTGTCCCTGTTCTTACTTATCAGGCGTGAGAATTCGTCGTTGCTTCCGACGAGAAGGATTTTTGCGTCCGTATTCGCTTCGGCATAATCTTTCACCAGTTCCAAAAAGCGGGAAGATTCGTCTGCGTTTCTCTCCAGTTTATAGTCCAAAATGGAGCTGAAAAAGCATGGGCCGCCATCGACAGTTCCATACATCTTGGGTATCAACCCGTATTCCTCATTGAATGCTCTGGCTATGCTGTAAGCGTCCGTTCCCGAACCGAATATCAGAGGTAAAAATTTCATCAAATGCCGCCTTTCCTATAGAACAAACTGCCCGATATATTTCTTCGATAATGCCAGTGATTCCAGCACCTTTTCCTTCGAGCCTTCGAAAGCCCGATCCTCCACCTCGATACAGATGTAGCCGTCGTAACCGATGTCGGTCATTGCGCTGATATACTTTCCCCAATCGACATCGCCGAGCCCCGGGAGTTTCGGTGCCATGAAGTCGAGCGGGTAAGCCATCGAACCAACGTCGGAGAGGCGGTCCTCGTATAGCTTGATGTCCTTGATATGAACATGAAATATCCTGTCTTTGAATTCATAAATGGGCTTGATATAATCGATAAACTGCCAGACAAAGTGCGACGGGTCGTAATTGATGCCGAGGTTGTCGCTGCCAAGAAGGTCGAACACCTTTCGCCAGTTTGCAGGTGTGGTCATGATGTTGTGCCCGCCAGGCCACTGTTCCTTCCCGAACAGCATTGGGCAGTTTTCGATTCCGATTTTGATGTCAAGCTCTTCCGCCAACTTGATGATGGGCGGCCAAACCTTCGCCGCTATCTTCAGGTTTTCGTCAATGGTCTTGTGCTGATCCCGCCCGATGAATGTAGTAACCATGCCGACTCCCAGCTTGGCACTGGCCTTGATGACCTTTTTCAGGTGAGAGACATTTGCTTTGCGTTTCTCAAGATCGGCATCAAGGGTGTTCGGATAAAACGCCAACGAAGAAATCTCGACGCCCCGTTCGTTGCAGTAGTCCTTGATATATTTGACCTTGGCGTCGGTCAGATGATCCACATCGATATGGCTGACCCCCGCGTAACGGCGCTCCGCCTTGCCAACGGGCCAACACGCCACCTCCACGCACGCAAATCCGAGATCGTGAGCGGTATCAATCATTTCCTCAAAAGAATAATCGTCCAAAATAGCAGATACAAATCCGAGTTTCATAGCAATCTCTCCTCCCCTGCAATTCAGTAAATATGACGGTATTTCGACCGGAATTTAACATTAATTTTAGCATAGAATATTCAAAATATAAAGCGAGCCGAAGCCGGTCTGTTCGCCACCAAAGCAAATTCAAAATCCACGAAGCTCGGGAAACCGGCGAATCGCGTAGATTTCAGCCTGTTTTTCTACGCAAATCGACGATTTCCCGAGGTTGACCTAAATTTGAGGTTAGTAGCTCGGGGTGTGGGTAAGTTTTTTGAAAATCGTAAATTCCCAAAGTAAGTTCCACAGTAGTAAGGGATGGAATTTACATTGAAAAATCAATAGAATTTAATCAAGGAAATGCTTGAAATGATGAAAAAAGCGATGTGGGTTTAAGAC
>JAISKC010000047.1 GCA_031261345.1 Eubacteriales Family XIII. Incertae Sedis bacterium
ACGACCCCAATGTGGCGGGTAGCTACACTTTCACGGCTACTCTCGGAAGCCTTCCTGCGAACTTCCTGAACGGTGGAGGGTATACGGCCACCATCGAGGTTGTGGTTGGCGTCTTCGTCAATAAAGCGGTGATTTCGGGATTGATTTCGTCGGTCGAAGAGGTGTTTGGAATAGACGGCTTGGGCATTCACGAGGACAACTATGTGAATTTGCAGGTGGAGGCGTTTGTTTCTGCACTCGCTAGCGCGAAGGCCATCGTGGCAAATCCTGACGCTACGCAGGCTGATGTCGATACGGCTTTGGCTCTGCTTGAGGCGGCCTACGGGGCTTTGGTACATGACCATCCTGTTTTGAGTAATTCGCACAGCGGAGGACTTCTGGCGTTTGGTGAGGATGTTGAAATCGAAATCAAGGGTGATTTTCGAGATGTAACTGCGTTTTCTTTGAATTGTGAGGCGTATGAGCTTTCGCAGGGTGAGGGCGATGTGCTAATAATAAACGAGGATGGCGAGGGCGAGATCGGCACTATTACAAAGGGTAGCGCGATTGTGAATTTGCCGGCGGAGTTCTCGGACAGGCTTGAGAACGGGACGCACTATGTTTCCGTTACTTTTGCGGATTCTTACGACCAGAAGGCGGGGACGGCGAGTATCGTCGTGAACCGTGTGGAGAATGAGGAGCTCGTGCCGCCTACTTCTTCGCCGAATACAGGCGACAATGTTCCGATAGGACTTTATGGCACGTTCATCTCTTCGCTGATGCTGCTGATTGGACTGCTCATATACAGGCGCAGGTTGACAAGTCAGGTGCACGTAGGCAAATAAATTTCGCGAAAATCGTGAGTTGGTCGCAGAATATGACGCCAAATGGCAAAATAGTGCGACTAACTCACGAATTACTGCAATAATATTGCGTTTCCACAAACGGTTGGATTGTGCCAATGGATTGCTTCGCTACGCTCACGTTCGTTGCACTCACTATGACGGCTCCCTGTAATGATACATTTCGAAAAGAAGTGTATTTTTTTGTTTTCTAAAAAAAAATTCAAAAAAGACTTGCAAAGGTTCTAAAATAGTGCTATTATTCTAAAGTAAACATCAGAAAAAGTTTTAGAAAATCTAATGTTAAATCTAATCTAATAACTGGGGAATGATTTCTACCTGAATATCTAAATCATTAAATAAAATATAGTTTTTTTTCGGAAACGGGGATAATATGAAAAAGTTTAACTGTAGAGTTTTAATGATTATTATTTTGGTCGTGCTTATCAGCGGCATATTTGTGATGCCCTTTGCCACTATGGCAAAAGATGAGACACTGCCAATTTCTGAAGACGACACCAGCCAATATTCTGAGGATTATGAAGATAATGATGATATGGCAAAAGATGAGACACTGCCAATTTCTGAAGGAGGCACAAGCCAATCCTCTGAGGATTATGAAGATAATGAGGACAGAAGCCTTAACTTTGGCATTGAGTTTAAGGTTGGAGGCGAGACGACGCCTGTGACGGTAGACTTACCTGAAAATGAGGAAGGAGAACTTCCGGAAAACATTACCGTTGCAGAGGCCTGCGAACTTTCCGATCTTGCGGAAGACATTCCGGAGCTGCTGACTTCCGAATATGTAGGTTGGGTCGAGACCAGCGGCGAAGGCGAAGAGCTGATTCCTGTGGCTGAAAACAAGGGTGATATTTCGGTTTTCGGTTTGGATAATGACGAGTTTTCAATCGACGGAGCGACGCCTGTTTCAAAAGAGAATGTATTGTCAACTGATGAAGTGAAGGAACTTCCGCTTGAGCAGGGGACTGTGCGATATTTCAGCGCGGTAATGCCATTGGCTGCTTCTGCAACGAGCAGCAAGATAATTGGCGGCGAAAATGGCGAACCCTTGAAAGCGGAAATTTTTGCAGATGGGCGTCAGCAGGTCTGGCTGTACAATACGCCAAATCCTGGATATGATTTTATAAACAGGCAATTCGTCTCGGACCCTGCGGGATCAACGTCTGGTTATGGTGCAAGTGCTGGTTGGATATTGCATCTGTACGATGGAAATACAAGATGGTCTATCGGTAAAGGTGATGACGTACAACTAAGCCAAATGTCCCAAAATAGCAACTACTTAACCTATAATGGTGTGACGCTTAGCTCTGATCGTCGCAGCGCTACGGTAAGCATAACTGCAAAATACAAAGGCAGTCAATCGGAAACCATTGGTATTTTGCTGACCTATCATATTGATCCGGGTAGTCGCCAGATGCCTGTTACAGTACAAATCGTTAATAACACAACGCATAATTTCAGCAAGATGAACTTCATTTTTGCCGAGGATTCATATTTTGGAATGTCTCAGGACTCTATAGGCAATTACAATGCAATGGCAAATATGGTTTATGTTCGGGCCGGTAGTAGTTCTATCGCTGGCACTACCGGAATTATGTCCATCACAGGTAGTGCTGCTACGCCCTTCACCAACTGGGATATAAGGGATTGGAATAAAATTAATCATGGGGAATTTCTTAAATTGGATCAACTACTACATCCTATTCCCAATCCACCAAAAAATATGGATACTGTCTTAGCGGCCGGCTGGGGATACAACAATTTCAATGTCGACGATACAATCAACATAAGCTATTACGAGGCTTGGACACCAGCTTCGGATATTCAGGTTTTGGCTCCGGCCGGTGAGACCGTACCGCCTGAGGCTCGCGTCAACTATGAGTTTAATGTTATCAATTTGACAACCAAGGAGGTTACTATCAGTGAGCTTAAACTCAAATCGCAGAATGGATGGCCGGTCAAACTTACAGGTGGATCGCAGAGCATCAAAATCCCTGTAGGCGGAACTGCAACAGTTACCGCTGAGCTTGTGGTGCCTCCGGATAGCGATGCAACTGTATATGATGGTGCAAAGGACAATTTGACTCTGACGGCAACTACCACAAATGGTAAAACGGCTTCCGGCACGACAACTACAACAATAGATGAAGATATGCCGGCATTGAACATCACAAAGGTCGGGCAGACGGAGGCGACTGTAACATTCAGGGTCGATTTCCTCAATTACGACTATCCCCACGACACAACCGTGAGCATCCTTGACATTGACGGAAATGTTCTGGGAACCGCTTTGAACGTGGCACCTCAAACAACTGAGAATTTTGTATCAGGTGGGTATTTTACTTTTGACATTACAAAACTGACGGTGAATAAACAGTATATGGCGGAAGCAGATGCGCGTCCGGATATTCCTTACCCTGCAAGAACAACCTTTAAAATAGAACCGGTACATACGGTTACATTCAATAAAAACGCAACAGATGCGACTGACCCGAACCCAGAAGCAAAGGCCGTCATTACAGGCGAAGACTATGGTGATTTGGCGGTTACGACAAGGGCAGGGTACAAGTTTGATGGTTGGTACACAGCTGCAACGAATGGAACTCAGATAACGAAGGACACGGTTGTGACTTTGGCCATCGATCATACATTGTATGCGCACTGGACTGCAACAGGCTATAATTTTGCATTTACTAAAGTCAAGGGCTTTGACAATACGACTTCTTTGTCGGGTGCAAAGTTCAATCTCTTTGTATGCAATGGAGTCCCATCTTTAAGTGGAAAACATACTCACACAGACTACGACCCAAACACCGTTAATACGGATAATTCCTGTTGGGTATCTGTCAATGACAGTCCTGTCGTGAGTGATAACAACGGAATTGTAGATTTTGGTAGCGTTCCTTCCGGAACCTATCTGCTACGCGAGGTTGAGGCTCCGACAGGTTTCGAACGCCCGCTCGGTTGGTGGATCATCACAATCGATGCTGATGGAACTACGCCGAAAATCACAGCTATTGACGGTGCAGGTCCGCTGCTTCCGCCTGCATTTATCTCGGACAGTGGCTACACAAATCTTCGCTTGCCCAACTGCGAGAAGACCGTGCTTCCCCTGACTGGAGCTACTCCTTTGGATTTGTCAATTGTAGCTGCAATACTTTTGGGGACGGCGACGCTCATCTTCGCCATGAGCAGAAGGAGGAAGGCAGTAACCACAGGAGAGGCAGCAGAAGCCATGGTTGAAACAACAGGCAAATTGCAGGCAAGAAACCCAAAGAACATTATCGTTATCAAGCGTGTCATTATCGCATCACTCGCAGCTGTTCTCGTGGTTTTGGCAGCCTTCTCGGCAACCGTTACTGTCCATGCTACTTCACAGGAATTCGGTAGCATAACCGTGCACAAATATGAAGCCTATGACTACTCATCATCTGGAAGCGGCTCGTCCGCAGATGTTTCAAAACTTCCGACGGAATCAAGGCCGCTTCAGGGCGTGGCCTTCACGGTGCAAAAAGTCACTGTTGACCATACACCGGCCACCCACGCAGACGCCTTATTCACCTACGAGGGAAAGTCGTATGTGTACGACAGCAGCGGTGCCTACGCAAAGCAAACTATAGAAACCGATGAGGCAGGGGAAGCAGTGTTTTCCGGCTTGCCACTCGGCATATATCTGGTGAGCGAGCAAGCTCCAGCTACCCCGTTCCTTGTGTCGATACCCACCACGGTCGCAGGTGCGAGCGAATCGACCCTTTACGATATTCACGTTTATCCCAAAACGCTCACCGAAGTGCCCGAGGAACCGCAAGGCCCCGTAGAGGGTGGCGAGCCATCAATTACGCCCAGTGTTCCATCAAACACAGGCGACCCGAGCGTCCCGAATGCTCCGCACCATATCTATCCGAAGGAGCAGGGCGCAAGAGGCGGTTCCGGAAGAGCGATAGAAGCGCAACTCGCAAATGGCGATTTGCTTCATCATGTCGCGAGCGGCTTGATACCGTTCGGCGGATTCAGCGTAACGAACGCTTGGAGTCTGCTGTCCCTGATCATGTCATTGATCGCTATCGTCATCTCTCTGATTTTGATCATCTGGAGACTTGTGAGAAGAAGGGCAGAAGATGATGAGATGGAAGACTACGAAGGTTATGATCCGGAAGAAGACGAGATGGAAAAGAGAAATGCCTTTATCGCGAGATTACTTACTATCATCTTTGGCATACTGACGCCGATAGTATTTCTCATTCTTGACGACATGCGTCTTCCGATGGTTTGGATCAACAAATGGACACCGTATGTTGGCATCGTGTTCATCATCCACATAGCATTGTTACTATTTTACAAACTGAGGAACAAAGAAGGCGAAGAGTCGCGCGAACTTGCGCAGGACCCTTGAGGGGAAAGGGAGGTAGACCGAATGGGGCAATAAAGTTATCACATTAATAAGTTATTAGTAGAAAAGAACAAAAAAGGAGAACAAAAAAATGGAAGCTATTACAAAAAAATCATTAATAATGAGAATAGGAATCTTTGCGATTTTGATTGCGATGGTTCTATCGATGGGCATGCCGATCAAGAGCTATGCGGAGCCCTACGTTACGGAAAATGACGGATCAATCACAATTCACAAGTATTTGCTCGCAGATGGCACATCGCCTTCAGGCACAAAAAGCACAGGTCAAACGGGCGATGCTGTCAATCTTCCCGCGGGTGCTACAGGGCTTGATGGTATCAAATTCACCGTTACTCAGGTAGACACTACGAGTGGCGGAAGCAAAATTTTCGCTTTTGAAGGAACCGACTATTACAAAACAACAGGCGGATATGAACAGACGTTAACTACCGCAAATGGCGGATTGGCCGAAACAAACGACATTCCGTTGGGCATCTATCTTGTAAAGGAAGAGCCGAGCGATCTCGTTTCGAGTCCGGTGGCACCTTTCCTCGTCTGGATACCTACGACGGTACAGGGCAGCGGTGAGGACACGCTCATATATGATATCAACGTCTATCCTAAGAACTCAAAGGCTCTCGACATAGGCAAGGTCGCAGTGCCAGGCGGTCAGGCGATCACAAATGCGACTACAGGTCTTCCGGTCAATATCGGAGACGAAGTTGACTTCTACATTACTGCATCTATTCCTGCCGATATAGACGCTACAGGCGTAACCTATTCGCTATGGGACGATTATCCTGCAGGCATGGACATGAAAGCGGGCTCGGTCGTTGTGAAAGCGGGAGCCGGCACGAATGCAAGTGATTTTGGAACTACACTGATTCCGAATACCGACTATACGGTTTCTGATACACCGGCTTCTCTCGGAGTCAACGGCGGCGGCAAATTGATCGTTTCCCTCACCGATGCCGGTCGTGCAAAGGTAAGCGGTATGGTGAAGATTCAGGTGAAGCTCACTACGACTATTCTTGCAAGTATTCCTATGAATCAGCGTGAGACGAATGAGGCAACTATCGATTACACAGACAAGAATGGCGACACGAAAAAGATTGACACCGACAATCCAGGGACCGATTCGCCTGACGTATTCAACGGCGGTTTCAGTCTGCTGAAGAAAGATGCAAATGGCGGAGCGGCACTGCAAGGTGCAAAGTTCAAGCTCGTGAAACGTCTCACCTCAGACTTCAACGCCGATTTGGCTACGGCGAAAAATGGTGGAAATCCCGCTGCCGATGCCACTACTGACGGATACTATCAGCTATCGACAAACGCAAACCATAATGCTGCGAATGCTCTCACAGTAACGAGTGATTCGAACGGCTATGCAGCATTTAAGAACATTCCTTACGGCAGCACTGGAGATGCATACGAAACTGCACATACCGACTTCTGGCTTGTTGAAATCAAGTCCCCGAATGGCTATCGCCTGCTTGACTCACCGGTCAAGATCACTGTCAACAAGGATAGCTACAACGAAAGTACCGGCCTCACAGTCCCCAACTCAAAGGGCTTTGAGTTCCCACTCACAGGCGGCATGGGCACACTCATCTTCGTGGTCGGCGGTATCGTGCTGATCGGACTCGCGGGCGTAGTGATCGTTTCATCTCGCCGCAAGAGCGGAAGTGCCGCACGGTAATATCTCATGAAGGGTAGAATACTAACAATTATAATTGTCTGTGTTTTGCTTTTGGCGGGCGTCTGCGTATTGGGTTATCCGTGGTTTTCAAACTGGTATGCTTCAAGAGGATACGCACGGGTCATTCAAAACTACGACGCGACTGTAGACGGTATGTCGATGTCAGAGATAAACGATGAATTTGACAAGGCCACCCGCTACAATTTGCGAATTGGCGGAGCAGCACCGGTGGATCCATTCTCCGGTGCCTCCCCATTCCCGTTTGACGATTACACCGAAATACTCAACGTGAACGGAAACGGGGTCATGGCTTACCTGATGATACCCAAGATTGATGCAATGCTGCCGGTATATCATGGCGTAACTGCGGAGGTGTTGGAAAGAGGTATCGGTCATATTCCCACGACGGCACTACCTGTCGGAGGCGAGGGCACACACTGCGTACTCGCGGGGCACAGGGGACTTCCCGCCCAAGAACTTTTCACTCGGCTTGACGTCCTGTCTATCGGTGATGAATTTTATATCAATGTGATGGGGCGAATGATGGCTTATCAGGTTGACGATATTTCAGTGGTATTGCCCGAGGAAACGGATATTTTGAAACCGGCAGCCGGTGAGGACTACGTAACGCTTTCAACCTGTACGCCGCTTGGCGTCAACAGCCACCGCCTGCTTGTGCGCGGCACGAGAATTCCTTACGTGCCAGGGCAGGAACAGCAGGCTGACCGTGCAGGACTTTCAAAATCCGAAATCGAGCTGATCATAGGTGCGTCGATCGCCATCATCTTTATGGTCATTGCGATAATATTGGCGGCAAAGCGCAGGAAGCGGAAGGAGGAGGAAGAATCAGACGATGACTTTTGCGACGCTGCCTGAAGACGCGAGTAGGGCAGTGGAGCCGTAGGTCAATCCAAACTCAACTATATCGCCAACCTTGAAATCACGGTTGGCGTTTTCTACGTCCAAAATCGTGTGGTCGCTGGAAGCACCTAGGACTTCTATGCCGGACTCTAGGGGCTCAAGCTGATCTATATAAGCGTAGTCCACCTTGCCTATCGCCAGAAGCACGCGTTTCCTATCGCCCCTGTCTACATATGTGGGCTTGTTTCGGAAGGCGTCGTAGCTGATCTCTCCTATCGGGTGGCTGGGCTTCGTGCGAACTTCGACAACCTCCGCCTTCAAGATTGACACGTCTCTGAATGTGCCTTGCAGCTGCGGCAGCCCGAGCAGATCCTCGTTGTCCTTGTTGATGAAAATAGCTTCACCTATGCGCAGGTTGTTTATGCGCTCGGGCATATCACCAAGAAGCACCCGAACAAAGGACGTCGAACCCCCGCCCGAAATCATCTCTAGGCGTCTGCCTATTGCGGTTTCGATTTTCTCCGCCGCCTCTACGAGCTCATTCAGTTTGTCAGCCGTAGGGGAGATTGCCCCGTAGCAGCCAACGTTTGTGCCTACGCCCAGCAGATGCAGATTCGAAAGCCCTGTTTCCACTTCTTTTGCGATCGCCACATATTCTTCTTCCGACCAGATACCTTCGCGCAGATCGCCTAGCTCGATCATGAGCACGACCTTGTGTATGACGCCGAGATCTTTGGCCGCTTCGTTGAGTTTTCTGAGCACGGTAATGTTGCTGTTCAGGCTTATTTCGGCTGTTTTGACGAGTTCCTCTACTTCGCTCAGCATGGGTATGCGTATACAAAAAAGTTCAGCTTCTAAGCCGCCGTCCTTTAGCTTCACAAGTTGATCCAGACGCGATGATGCGATGTATTTGCAGCCTGAAGTCTCAAGCGTCTTGGCGCAGGCAAGATTTCCTGCTACGACCTTGACGACACCGGCGACATCAATTCCTTGCTGCATGCAGAGCTTTGTGATGACACGGGAGTTTGCCCTCAGTTTCTCGGTATTTATTTCAAGTATTGGATACATAAACCATCCCTTCACTTTTCGGCAATCACGGCAATCAACCGTAGATTACACAAACGAAACGTCCCTTTGTGTAATATTCTATCACAAAAAAACGGCGAGTCGCCCCGCCGTTTTCTATTTACATCTTTGCAATCGGGAAGGACCACAAAGCATGTGTATGAGTGAATTGAGCTTAGACCGCTGTCAGCGTTTCCTCTTCCTTGAGCGATACACCGAAGAGTTTCCTGATGAGGAACATCAGCGCCACGAACAGTATTAAGGCTATCGGAAGCATTATCACAGCGCTTCTCACGAAGCCAGCGATGATGAACATTATGAATGAGAATGTCGCGACCGTCAGTGCGTATGGCAGCTGAGTATTCACGTGGTTAATATGGTTGCACTGTGCACCTGCGGAAGCCATGATAGTCGTATCCGAGATGGGTGAGCAATGGTCTCCGAAGACACCACCGGCCAAGCAAGCCGAGATACCGATGACGAGTAGGTCGGCATCAACACCGGCGAACACCGCGCAAACGATAGGCACCATGATGCCGTATGTGCCCCATGATGTGCCTGTTGCAAATGCAATCAGAGCAGAAATCAGGAAGACGAGTGCCGGCAAGATGGACTGCAAGTTCTGTGCAGGTCCTGCCATTACTTCAGAAACGAACTCTGACGAGCCGAGAGCGTCGGTCATAGCTTTCAGCGTCCATGCAAATGTCAGTATGAGCACTGGAGCCGCCATGACGTTGATACCCTTCGGGCAGAGCGTCGTGAGATCCCTGATCTTGAACAATCTTCTGATGAACAGATAGTAGATGATGATAGCGACGATTGAAATGAGCGAACCTATTACGAGGCCCAAGGCTGCGTCAGCACCCGAAAATGCGGTAACGAAGTTCATGTAGCCATCGCTGCCCTCGGAGAAGAATCCACCCGAGTAAATCAGCGAAAGCACGCAAGCAACGATAAGGATTGCTATTGGAACGATAAGGTCATAAACGCGACCACGTGCATTCGGAGCTTCTGTTTCGGCATCGGCGTAGGGTCTGTCTGGAGTCGTATAAAGGTCTCCGTGTAGCAGAGCGTTCCGCTCGTGCTTTGCCATCGGACCGAAGTCAAACTTCAGAAGTATGAGCGAAAGAATCATCACGATTGTAAGGATAGCGTAGAAATTGTAAGGAATTGCCTTGATGAACATCGTGAATCCGTTGACTTCACTACCTGCGCCTGATTCCGGAATGTATGAGGCAACTGCCGCCGCCCATGTCGAAATAGGTGCCAATATGCATATCGGAGCGGCGGTCGCATCTATGAGATATGCGAGCTTTGCTCTTGATACGTGAGCTCTGTCGGTAACAGGCCTCATGACCGAGCCGACCGTCAAGCAAGCGAAATAGTCATCGATGAATATGAATAGATGGAAGAGCATGAGCGCGAGCTGTGCGCCGACCCTCGTCTTGATTCTCCTGTTTGCCCATTCGCCGAATGCCTGCGCACCGCCGACCTTGGACATCATTATGACTATCATTCCTAAAATGACGAGGAAGATGATGATACCCATATTCCAACCGTCTGTGAGCTGTGCGAGGAAACCGTCATTTACTATATGGTTGACCGTTCCCATGAAGCCGTTCGTTGATTGCCAAACGACCTCGCCGGACTCGTCGAATACGCCAGGATTTGGACCTGATGCCCAGAAGACACCACCAATAAGAACGCCTAAAAATAATGAAGAAAATACCTCTTTTGTAACAAGTGCCAATATGATGGCGACGAGCGGCGGAACAAGCGACCAGAACGTCCCGAAAAGGGGAGAGTCGTAGCCTGTTTGTCCAGCTGCATCCGCAGCGTGAACGAATGTGGGAACAAGACAGGCAAGTATTGTAATCGATGCCGCAAGAATCAGTCTCCACTTACTCAGTTTTGCTAATTTTGTCATAACACACCTCCTAGTGTTTTATGCAGTAATTTGCTTTATATACGCTTCTGCAAATATGATATTTGCCTTATTTTTGCGTCGAATCGGATTCTGATATTTTCTGTATAAATGAAACGGCACGAGAAAAACAGGTCCCGCGCCGTTCTAAAGATAACCATCTTTCGCTTATTAAAAAACTATTTTCCTTCGTAGAACTCATATACCTTCGCTATGACTGTATCGAGGTCTTCCTTCGAAATCTGATAGTAGATTGGCAGACGGACGAGCTTTTCAGACTCAGTGGTCGTGTATTTGTCCTCGCCGACGAAGCGTGCATGCTCCTTTGCGGCCGGACAGCTGTGGAGCGGCACATAGTGAGACATCGCGCCGATCTTCGCTTCCTGCATTTGATATAGAAGCTCTGTGCGAGTATCGACATCGTTTGTCTTGAAGTAGAAGATATGTCCGTTGCCCGTTGCGTATTCCGGAATCTTCTGAAGCTCGATGAGGCCCTTGTCCTCGAGGGGCTTCAGTTTCTCAGCGTAGTAATTCCATGCGTCCACGCGGTTCTGAGTAATTTCATCGGCGACTTCAAGCTGGCCGAAGAGGTTTGCCGCAGCTGTGTCTGAACCGAGGTATGAGGAGCCGACTGCATCCCAAGTATACTTGTCGAGCTCGCCTCTGATATAACGCTGTCTGTTTGTGCCGTTCTCTCTGATACGCTCAGCTGTGAACGCGTGCTTCTCGTCAGCGATCGTGAGAGCACCGCCTTCGCCCATGCTGAAGTTCTTTGTGCCGTGGAACGAGATGCAAGACATGTCAGCGAGTGAACCGACGGGACGGCCCTTATATGTAGACATGAGTGACTGAGCGGCGTCAACGACGACCCAGAGACCATGCTTCTTCGCGATTGCATTGATCGTGTCCATCTCAGCAGGAATACCGGCGTAGTCGATTGGAATGATACCGACGGTCTTGTCCGTGATAGCAGCTTCAATAAGATTTTCATCGATGTTCATCGTGTCAGGGCGAATGTCAACGAAGACGCAGATACCACCTCTGATGGCGACTGCATTGGCCGTTGCCGCAAATGTGAATGAAGGCATGATGACTTCATCGCCAGGCTTGACGTCGAGAGCAAAGCAAGCGAGCTCAAGTGCATGTGTGCCCGATGTAACAACGTAGGTCGCATGCATGCCGATCTTTTCCTTGAACCAATCATTTACTCGGAATGTGAACGGATTGTCACCTGGTGTATTTCCAGTTTCCAGAGTCTCAAGAGCATACTTTACGCTGTTTGGGCCTACTGGGGGTTTGAAAAATCTAATCGTCATTTATAGTTCCTCCTTTTGATCTGTAACGCAACCACTTATATTAATTAAGCGCGGTTCTAATTCATGTATATAGTGTACACTATTTCCCTCCGTGAATTCTATATTAATACCACATACGTTTACATGGTAATGTTGTAATTTCCACACAGTAACAAAAGAACCACCTCGTGTGAAGCGGCCCTTTTGTGATAGCTATTGAAGGAAACCCTGAGAGAGTCGCCTTGTTGGTAATTTGATCTGGTCTACAGTCTTTCCAGAGGCTCGTCCTTAGGATTCTGCGATGCAAAACCCTGTGTGAGGTCGGCTTCTTCCGCCTTGACCAACTTCGTCTTCTTGACGATTTTGTGTATGATGTAAAGTGCTACAACCGCACTTGCACCGATGATAGCTCCCATGACTTCTCCTGCATCGCTGGCAAAGAACTGACCGATGATGACTATCAAGCAAAGTGCCAATGCGAACAGTGGTCCAAACGGGAACAATTTCGATTTGTATTGTAGCTCGTCAAGGCTGTGGCCCTGTGCGATGAATGCTTTTCTGAACTTGTAGTGAGAAATAGCAACGCCGAGCCATGCGATGAAGCCTGCAACACCTGAGCAGTTGACAAGCATGATGTACATCTTCTCAGCACCGAACAAAGAACCGAGGAATACTGCGCCGCCGACAAGCGTTGTGAGAATGAGTGCTGCAATGGGCACTCCGCCTTTATTGACCTTCGTGAACAGCTTTGGAGCCTTTCCCTCTACCGCCATCGAATACAGCATACGAGTGGAAGCATACATTCCGGAGTTGCCGCACGAAAGGATAGATGTCAAAATTACTGCATTCATGATGGTTGCTGCACCGAGGATACCGGCACGCTCAAACACGAGTGTGAATGGGCTGACAGCGATGTTTTCAACACCACCCGAAAGCAGGTTTGGATCATTGTAAGGGATAAGGAATCCGATGACGATGATAGCACCGATGTAGAACAGAATGATTCTGAAGAACACCGTGCGGATCGCCTTTGGTATCGCTTTCGCAGGGTTCTTGACTTCGCCTGATGCAACGCCGATAAGTTCCGTTCCTTGGAACGAGAAACCGGCTATCATGAATATACCGATGATGGCAGGGAATCCGCCAGGGAACGGTGCGTCAGCAACATGCCAATTCGCTGTTCCTGGTGAGTTGCCGCCGAGTATTCCTATGATAGAAAGAACACCGACGATCAGGAATATGATGATTGCAACAACCTTGATGCCCGCGAACCAAAATTCGCTCTCGCCATATGAACCTACCGAGAAGAAATTTAGGAAGAATAAGACCGCAAGGAATAGTAGACTCCATCCCATCTGTTCGGCGACGGACATCTCCGGACGCCAAAACTTGATGACTATGACAGATGCTTCAAGCTCCGCTGCTACGGTGATTGCCCAGTTGTACCAGTAGTTCCAACCGAGTGCAAATCCGAGCGATGGATCGACGAATTTCGTTGCATAAGTTTCGAATGAACCGGTGACAGGCATGTATGTGGACATTTCGCCCAAGCTTGTCATCAAGAAAAAGACCATTACTCCGATGGCACCGTATGCTACGAGAGCACCGCCCGGGCCGGCTGCTGATAGTGAACCACCGAGCGCGACGAAAAGTCCCGTTCCTATGGCTCCTCCGATAGCGATCATTTGAACGTGTCTGCCCTTGAGACCACGCTGTAGATCGCCGCTGTTTTCATTGCTCATAATTTTCCTCCTTAAAAAAATCAAAACAAAACTAGATTCGAGTAATAACTTAGGGGACTTCGCAAAGTGCTATAGTCCGAATAAATTTAGAACGACATAATAATACTATTCCCACTTACGTAAATTCTATATTGAATTTACATATGTTTTGTGTGAAATATTGTAATTTCCACAAAGATGGATATTGAGATTTTTTTTCCTTCATGTTAAAGTCAAATGGGAATTAATGAAAGGAGGCAGCATGTCAGTATCAGTAAAAGAAGTCGTTGAACTTGAGATTTTCAGAAAGGCGAAAATACTCACATCACCCTTGACGCTCAACAGCAGCGTTACTCAGGTTGCCGTTACGGACAACCCCGTCACGGAGACCGATAAGGCTATATCCAAGGAAGGGGCTTTCTACCTTTCCAGCCTTTTCTTCGCAATTGATGAGCCAAAAGCCATAAGGGAGCACGTTGACTACCTCCTCGAATTTGGGGCTGCAGCTCTGTGCGTCATAGATGAATACGTCCCAAATATACCGCCCGAAATAATCAATTACTGCAATGAACACGGTTTGGCACTCATCCAAATCAGCAGCCGCACCAGATATTCGGACATCATCACGCAAATAATGCAGCTCGTCTTCTTCGATCAACAGGAGGCTATCGTTGAGAGCAAACTCGATGCACTCATCGAAGGCTATCTCGATACCTTCTATAGAAACAGGCTCATACACGAAATCAACAGTCATTTTCAAAACAATCTCACGGTTGTTTTCTGCAAGCCTGATAGTTCCGACACAAAGAGGCGGACGGAGGTCATCAACCGTATCAATTCCGAGCTGGTCAATATTGCCATGAATTACAGAGACGGCATCATCGCGTTTCTGAGCTACGGCGATATAGGAGAAAAAGATGTGCAAAGGAAGATAGATTACTGCACGGGTAGTATTCAGGGCGCATTTCCACACGCAATCATAGGCGTGAGCGACAATTTCCACCCGCTTCTCGAGGCGAAGACCGCTGCAAATCAGGCGATGAACGCCGTCAAATACAACACGCTCGAAGCGTACGGCGTCATAAATTACTCAGACCTTGGGTTTGCGAGACTTCTCATCATGCTCAACGGGCAGACCGAGCTCAGTGAATACTGCCACGATATACTCGATTCCGTTCTGAATTATGACAGGGACGGGGAGGGCGTCCTGTTCGAGACCCTTCAGTGCTTTTTCAAGAACAATAGAAACCACAAGGAGACGGCGTCAGAAATGCACGTCCACGAAAATACGATAAGGCACCGCATAGACAGGGCAGTCCAGTTGACCGAGAAGGGTTTTTCCGGAAAATACGCCCTAGAGGAGCTGTTCATCGCCTGCCGAATCTACAGGTTCTTACACAAAAAACCCATCAACTAAAATTGTGAGAAGCAGTAAATTTGCCGGTTCATGCTTCTATTAAATAGGACGTAAAAGAGGGGATTCATGCAGAAAGCGGAAATTGTCGAGCTGACTATAAAGGCTCAAAAAGGGGATGAAAGTGCATTTGAGGAGCTTTGCCGTGCGAAGCAGCGCGATATTTTGTTTGTCGCGCAGACGATGCTTGGCAATGCCGCCGACGCGGAGGACGCCTTGCAGGAGACCATCATCAGCATGTATCGCCGTCTCCATCAGCTTCGGGATCCTGAGGCCATCAACGCTTGGATTCAGGCAAACGTTCGGAGTAGATGCATTGAAATATTGCGCAAGAGGAAGAAGTACTATACGGATGCGGATATAGACGATGAAGCAATCGTGGTAGAGGAGGTGGATCGCGAATTTCTCCCCGAATCCTATGCGGAGGACAGGGCATTGAGCGACAGGCTCTATGAGATTGTGCTGACTCTGCCGGAAAAAAGGCGTGAGGCGATACTCATGTACTACTATGAGGATTTGACCTACAACGAGATAGCGGAGGTGACGGGCACCTCGATAAAGACCGTTTCAACGAACTTGATGAAGGCGAAGAAGATGATTAAGGATAAACTGAGCGAAAATGGCGAAAATATGATGAATATGTCGATGGCCACTGCCGGCTCGACATCGGTGCTCGGTCGGGCGCTCCACAATCAGGCGGCAAGCCGTATCACGGAGGAACAACTCGCGGCGGCTGAGGCAAAGTGGGTTTCCGAGCTCAGCGCGGCAAAGACCGTGACAAAAGGCGCTTCCCATTCGCTTGCGATGAAGACCGTGATTGCAGTAATGGTAACGGCGGCTGTTGTTTTTTGCGGTGTCTACATCTCCGGCCAAGTCGCAGAAACAGATGATGGGGCAAATCAGACCGTGACGGTTTCGGAAGGTGTGCAGAGCGGAAGGACGATTGAATTCTCTGGAGACGACTGCGACTGTGGTCATATCAACCCGCAAAGTATCACGCTCGCCGGACTGGAAGAAGGAGACAGCGGCTTCGCATGGAAGGTAGCGGCGGCCGACGGCAATGTGTTGGCTGACGGCAATGTGTTGGCTGACGGCAGTGAAGCTGACATCAATGAAAAAGTAGAAGGCTTAATAAGCGCAGATGATGACGGAGACTACACAGTCTTCTGCACTCTGATAGACACAAAGGGAAATAAAATAAACCTAAAAAGAGCCTTCAAAATAGGCGATTTCAAAGGCGACATATAAATTTGTAAAAATATACCTTGACATAAAATACCATTACTGATAATATTACCTAAATGCTAGTTATTGTATATAGGGCTATTGTTGTAGTAGAATAAAGGAGAATTAATGTCAAAGGAAT
>JAISKC010000056.1 GCA_031261345.1 Eubacteriales Family XIII. Incertae Sedis bacterium
TTGTGCGAATAATGCGAAGGTTCGTAGCCCCTGATAGATTTAGACCGGTAATTGAAGCAGCTTGATCAAATGCTTCAAATCCTATCTCCGTGACAGGATATATGCCGTAGTTTCCAGAGACTACTGTGCCACCGCCAATATTAACTTCATTAATAGTGATTGTAGCCGGTACGGTCAGGACTCCGGTATACGTCTTTGGACCGGTCAAGACAGCATACCTATTTCCGCCATCGTCAAAAACCTCGTAATTGACATCTGATACACCAGACGTATCAGTCCATACGCCAAGTGAAATTGCATCGGCATATGACTGCTCAGGTATGAATGTTATGAGTAATGAAAGGCAGAGAATAATAGAAATAAAGATCGAAAGAAATTTTTGCCGGAGCGGATTTATGCTATGAGAGGCTGCCCCCCCCCAGAACAGATGTTCTATACGCGATCGCTTTTATATTTTTTGTCATCACATGATCCTCCCCTAATTGAATCAAATTGTGGATTGCCACATTTGCTCCCTATGGCTTTCCTATGATTATAAACCAAAATTTCTACAATTGAAACACAAATATGCAATTTTTTCGGGAATTTACAGGGATTCTTACCATTCAAGAGTGCAAATTTTTATGTATAAATTGCTGTCATAGAGAGCGCAGCGAACGTGAGCGCAGCGAAGCAATCCAGTGAATTTAAGTAATAATTTGGCGTTAGAGTGCTATTTTTTCAAAGGAAAACTGCGTTCTCAAAGTTGGGAATACCGATAAAGCTCTCGTGAGCGTCCCGTTGAAATAGGCTTTCAGAACGCTGTAGCTTATAAGCGGCACCTTGGAAGAAATCGCTTCTTCCCGCCGAAACAGAGTCTCCTTCTCAGAAATCAGGCAGGAATCGCAGTGAAGAATCAGGCTATACTGAGATAAGTCGCTCGGAAATTCGTTTCCGGTGCCGTATTCAAATTTTGGTTCGGTATTCGTGAATCTCTGAATAAGCGAGGCTATTTTGTCCTCACCCGTTCCGTCGCACTGCTGATGGGACACGCAACCGTTTTCGATGAAAATTTTGTCATCCGAAGAAATTTTGGAAATGGTCGGTAGCGATTCAATGGAAATTTCCAAAAGCCCCTTATATCCGGAATTCAAAATGTCATACGAAGTGAGCGGCACATCCGCAGGAACGAGTCCAGCCACATTTTCGAAAATTTCGCTATCGGTGATGACGAGTCGAGGAGCTCTTGCAAGCTCGGAAAATGCCCGCTTGAGCTGGCTTTGCTTGACTATCAAAGAGTAGGCGTCGGCTTCGATGGCTTCCTTGAGCATCTGTTGCCTTGGTATGAGCGAGGACTGATGTGAAGCAAACTTTTTCACAGACGGGACATGCAGCACGAGATCGGACGGAGAGATAAGGTCTCCGATTATCTTCTTCGAATTCGCCATTGAGCCAAAGATAGCCAGAATTTCTTCCTGAAGTTCCTCGAGCCCCTTTCCTGTAGTCGCACTTACAAAAATTTTGTTCGAGTAAGGCGTCTTGGGCGACCAATCGCCCTTCAGCATATCCGACTTGTTGATACAGATGATAATGGGCACGGATGAACTTTTGCAAGTCTTGATGATTTGATTCTCAAAATTTGACATTCCGCCATAAGGCTCGATCACGATCACCGCTATATCCGCGGTCTTCAGGGCTCGCTCGACCATAAGAGCCAATCCCGAAGAGAGGAAGTTCAGATCCTCCGTCTCTTCGGGAATAGCAACGTCATTTATCGAAGCGAACGCAAGGGTTTTCGACTGTTTCAGCATGCTCACAAGCGAAGTCTTGCCAACCTGCGTCCTGCCAAAAAACGTGATATTCAGTTGTTCGCCCTGAGCAGGCCCGCCAAAATCCACTTACTTCATTGCCTGCTCAACAGCGACCGCGACCGCGACCGTAGCACCGACCATTGGATTGTTTCCCATGCCGAGGAAGCCCATCATTTCAACGTGTGCCGGCACCGAGCTCGACCCCGCGAACTGCGCGTCCGAGTGCATGCGGCCCATCGTGTCCGTCATGCCGTATGAAGCCGGTCCCGCCGCCATATTGTCGGGGTGGAGCGTCCGGCCCGTGCCGCCGCCCGAAGCGACCGAAAAATACTTCTTGCCTGCGAGCGTGCACTCCTTCTTGTAAGTGCCGGCAACCGGATGTTGAAATCTCGTAGGGTTCGTGGAATTTCCAGTAATGGAAACATCGACGCCCTCGACGTGCATTATTTTCACGCCTTCTCTCACGTCGTCAGCGCCGTAACACCTGACAGCTTTTCTCTCGCCATCGCTATAAGGAATTTCCTCAACGATATCGACCAAGCCCGTATAATAGTCAAACTGCGTCTTCACATAAGTGAATCCGTTGATTCTCGAAATGATCTGAGCGGCGTCCTTGCCTAGTCCATTCAGTATGACCTTGAGCGGCTTCGTGCGGCTCTTATTGGCATTTCTGGCAATTCCGATTGCACCTTCGGCGGCCGCAAAACTCTCATGACCGGCGAGGAAACAGAAACAGTTCGTGTCCTCCCGAAGAAGCATTGCACCCAGTCCGCCGTGCCCGATACCGACCTTTCTGTCCTCGGCAACTGAGCCCTGAATACAGAACGCCTGCAGCCCAATACCTATTGCATCAGCCGCATCGGCAGCGTTTGTTATGCCCTGCTTGATTGCTATTGCGGCCCCGACATTGTATGCCCAACCGGCATTTTCAAACGCGATAGGCTGAATTTCCTTCACGATATCGTAGGGCAAAAATCCCTTATCCTGACAGATTTTCGCCGTCTCATCGATATCCTTGATACCATATGCGGCCAAAACCTCATTGATCTTATCTATTCTTCTCTCGTAACTTTCAAACTTTGCCATCACATGCCTCCTATTCTTCTCTCGGATCGACATAGCGAACAGCTTCATCGAATCTACCATAATTACCAGTCGCCGCCTTCACAGCATCGTTTGCGTCGTCGCCCTTCTTGATAGCCTTCAGAAGTTTGCCGAGGTTCACAAATTCGTATCCGATAATGTAATTATCCTTGTCAAGCGCCATTCTCGTAACATAGCCCTCGGCCATTTCCAGATAGCGCGCACCCTTCACCTTCGTGCCATACATAGTGCCGACCTGACTTCTCAGCGTGCCGCCCAAATCTTCAAGACCGGCACCGATTGGAAGTCCACCCTCAGAAAATGCGGTCTGTGTGCGTCCGTAGACAATCTGGAGGAAAAGTTCCCTCATTGCGGTATTTATCGCATCGCAGACGAGGTCCGTGTTCAGAGCTTCGAGTATGGTCTTTCCCGGGAGTATCTCCGAGCACATCGCTGCGGAATGAGTCATGCCCGAGCAACCGATGGTTTCAAGAAGTGCCTCCTCTATGATGCCATCTTTGACATTCAGAGACAACTTGCAGCAACCCTGCTGCGGTGCGCACCAGCCTATGCCGTGCGTGAGCCCGCTGATGTCGCTGATCTCCTTGGCCTGAACCCATTTTCCCTCCTCGGGAATAGGCGCCGGCCCATGATATGCACCCTTGCCGACAGGACACATGTTTTCAACTTCAACCGAATAATTCATACAACTACCTCCTTAATGAACAAAAATATTTTGAATCGCAGAAAAATCCTGCGTTAATCGTTAATTGCAACACACTGCAAAAATTATATCACAAAAGGGCAAGAGGGGGGACAGGTCCGCTGTCCTGTTTTCTGGGAAAAAGTAAGACAGCGGACCTGTCCCCCCTCTCGCCCCGCCCGTCATTGTGAGCAAAGCGAAACAATCCACACCGTACTTATACACAACAATATGATAAAATAACTCCATGAAAAAGGACATGCACAGCATATTTTCGGAGTTCAAAACTCCAGAAGCACGTTTCCCAATCACTGTGATTGAGCAAACCGGAGCAAACTGCGGAATATTTGCGGCGGCCATGGCAATATCCGCGTTGACCGGTCAAACGAAAAGCGAAACAAAAGAGCTCGCGAACGAAATCGAACTGACGGCGAAGAATATGGGACTGAGCACCATTGGCGAAATTTTCGACGCAGAGGCCTTTTCCCATATCCTAAACTATTTCTTCACCAACCAAAACAACCGGTATTCATGTAACCTACTGGCAAAAACAATAGATTTCGATTCCGTAGAAACCCTAAAACAATTACTGGAAAAAGCGAACGAGCATGGCGTGAAGATCCTGCTCCCCTATTACGCAAAAAATGCAAAGCCCATATTTCCCGATGAAAAAGACATGACCGAAGATGGCAAAGTAGGTCCCGAAAAGATGTCCCACACGCACTGGGCGGTAGTCCATCTGCTCAATGAACAAGGCCCGAACCCTCAAATGAATTCGACACGCGCATCATTTTCAGACGCACGTGTGGAATTACTCGAGGGAAGAAAGCGACTCCGAAACAAGCAATATAACTTGGCCCACATATACGCTTCCAACAACGCACTGGGCGACACATTCTCGTGGACGGATTACCTAAAAGAAAATCCAAACAACGAAGCAGAACTGTCAATTTCAAACAAAGCAGCGGCAGCAAATATCCGCGAAATATACAAGGATCAAACAAACGAACCCCCAAAACTACTCCAAAAAACCAACCTGCGAGAAAAACTAATCCTAATAGGCCAAAAATAATAAGGTTCCGTGTACGAAAATCGAACATTTTCGCTCGAGATGTGGGCTTTATCCCATTCTGTGCTCGAAACGGGGATTGAAATGGGATAAAGCCCATATTTCGAAGAATAATGTTGCAATAGAGCGGAAAGAGGGGACAGGTCCGCTGTCCTGCCCTCCCCTCTAAATCTATGCCCTAAATCTCGGTGAGGCGGGCATTTAGCAGGCGGACCGTGTATTCGTTTTGCGGGTTGTTCCATACGTCGTTTGCGTCGCCGCCTTCCACCACCTTGCCGTCCTTCATCACGTAGACTCTGTCGGCAAGCTCGCGCACCACGTTCATGTCGTGGCTGATGAAAAGCATTGAGAACTTCTCCTTTTCACGCAAGCAGATGAGCAGGTCGATGATCTTTCTTTGAATGATGACATCGAGTGCCGACACGGACTCGTCGCATATGAGAAGGTTGGGCTTTGTTGCAAGAGCGCGAGCTATGGCTATCCGCTGACGTTGACCGCCTGAAAGCTGCGCGGGCCGGCGCGAGGCAAAATCAAAAGGAATCTCAACCATTTCGAGCAGTTCCGCCACATCACTTTCCGGCCGGCCGGCGGTCCGAAGAGCTTCCTTGAGTATCGAGCCGATTTTCATCGCTGGGTTGAGCGACGAATACGGATCTTGGAATACGATTTGGACGCTGCTCGGACAGTCCTTTGCAAAGGTGATTGTGCCGCTATCCGCCTGTTCGAGCCCGATGATCGTTCGGGCGAGCGTAGTCTTGCCGCTCCCCGACTCGCCCACTACAGCCACGCTCTCATCGAAGAATATGTCGATATTGACATCGTCCAAAGCCTGCTGAGCACCGAAATGTTTGTTCAAATGCTCGGCTTTCATGAGTTCCTTGCTGTTTGGAAACGTCAACCTGACATCTCTGAGCCCGGGCTTTCCGGCCTCGAGAAGCTCCTTGGTGTATGGATTTTGGGGATCGGAAATCACTTCCGCTGTCAGTCCGCGCTCGACGATTTCCCCGTCCTTGAAGACGAGCACGGTCTTTGTTCGCGACGAAAGTATGCGAAGATCATGAGTAATGATGATGAGCGGTGTATTCTTCTTTTCGTGTATGTTCACGATGAGGTCAAGGATTTCCTCCTGAATGATGACGTCGAGCGCACTCGTAGCCTCATCTGCGACGAGGATTTCCGGATTCAGTGCCAAAACGGCGGCGATGACAACCCGCTGCCTCATTCCTCCCGAGAGCTCAAACGGATACTTGTTTGCGACATCAGGCGAAAGTCCGACCTCGGAAAGTGCCGCGGAAATATCGAAGGTGTCCGCTTCGCCCTTGGGCAAAGGTGCAGTAATTTGCTTGCCGCATTTTGTGCGTGGGTCAAGTGCCGTGAACGGATCCTGCATGATGAGACCGAGTTTTTTCCCTCGGACATTCCCCCAACTCTTTTCATCGCCGGGAAGCGGAACATTTTCGCCGTCGATCTCGTATTCACCGGCTGCCGCTCCGCCCGCAGGAAGAATACCCATGAGTGAACGCACAAACGTGGTCTTGCCGCTACCCGACTCACCCACAATGCCGATAACGGTATTTTCCGGCATGAAAAAATCTACACCGTGCAAAATTTCCAAATCATTTATCTTCACTACAAGGTTGGATACGTTTATACTACTCATGACTCCACCCTACTCATAGTGATTTCTTCTGCACAAAGTTGTTACCGATAGTGTTGATTGCGACCGCCGTGATGATGATTGCAATACCGGCGGAAAGTGCCGCGGCCGGATTGCCCCACAGTATTCCGCGACTGTCCGCAAGCTGTCTGCCCCAATCCGCCGAGCCTGGCGAAACGCCCAAACCAAGAAATGAGAGACTCGACATCGACATCAAACCATAAGCGATATTCAGAAAGAAATTGACCATCACCACAATGGCAATATTTGGGAAAATATGCCTCGCGAGTATCCGTATAGTCTTAAGTTTCAGTACGAGACCGGCCTCGATATATGGCTTATGCTTCTCGCCGATCACGGCCGAGCGAACGAGCCTGATGTCGAACGGCGAATAGAGTATAGTCATCACAAGGACGCTGACCCAGTAACCACCACCGATGATACCGGCGGCGACTATTGCCAAAAGCAGCGTAGGCATCGAGAGCGTGATGTCAGCATATCTGGAGATGATCCAATCGACTTTGCCGCCGTACCAACCTGCAAGCGAGCCGAGCAGCAAACCCAAGATGATTGAACCCGTAGCGATAACCAAAGGCCCTATGAGTGCCGATCGAGTGCCCGCAATAGTGAGTTTGAGGACGTCGCGCCCCAAGGAATCAGTGCCGAGCAAATGCCCCGCAGTCCCCGGCGGCTGTACGCCTGTTATGATATCCTGCGGTATATGATTCGCCCCAAACAGCGCGGGGAAAATCAGCCATAGGGCGATGACAACGAGTATGAAAAGAGAAATTTTGCTGCCGAGACTGAGCTCCAAAAAGAACTTTTTCATGATTCAGCCCCCAATTTCAGCCTTTTAAAACTACGCGACTGAGGATCGGCAAAGTACACCGCTATGTCCACGACAGCCGACGACAAGCATATCATTACAGCAAGAACCATCGTTACAAACTGCACGACCGGCACATCCTTCATAGTTACTGAGGAAGCCAGTAGATTTCCCAATCCTGGAAGCGCAAAGGTGGTTTCAATCAGAATAGTCGCGCCAAAAAGGTTCGCGAGCAAGAGCCCGATGCTCGTGAGGATAGGCCCCGAGGCATTCCTCAGCTGAGCGGTAGTAATCCTAAGAGGCTTGACCCCGCGAGCCTGCATGAAGATGGCATAATCCTTGTCGATTTGCCCGAGCATGGACGACCGCGTTATCTGAATCAACATCGCGCAGACCACAAAGGTGAGCGAAATGGCGGGCAGGGTCAAATGATTGATAGTATCCAAAAATCCCCCGTCGCCACTGCCATATATGGGAAACCAGCCCAGCAGATAGGCAAAGACATAGAGCAGAAGCAGGCCGACGGCAAAGCTGGGCGCACTCGTCCCGAGAAGTGCAAACGCATTGATGGCTCCGTCAAGCTTGGTCCCCCGCCTCTTTGCCGCGATGACCCCCAAAAGCAAACCTATTATCAAGGCGAGAATGAGAGAAAAAAGCACGAGCTCAACGGTGATCTTAAGATAAGGCCCTATCATCTCCGTTACCGGCACCTCGGTCTTTATCGACTGACCGAAATCACCGTGCAGAGCATTGCCGAGCCACCTGAAATACTGCGAAAAAAAAGGGTCATCCAGATGATACTCGGCCCTGATACTGGCCAGCAAATCCGGATTGACACTCTTGGTCCCCACGAGGACCCTAGCAGGATCCCCGGGGGATAAAAACAACAATGAAAATACTACGAATGACAGTACCGCAATCGATACAACAAATTCAGCTAATCTTTTTGCAATGAATTTTGCCGCTGCCATTCTTTCTTATTCGTACCTTACCTTTCAATCTTGAACTGAGACGGCCAGTTCGTGAAGAGCGTATATGAGTTGAAGTCCGTGCCGGAGACGCCCTTGTTGAAACCAACGGCTGCCTCACCCCAATATACGGGCTGATATATTGCATTTTCCTGAGCGATAGAGTCGCCCTCGACTACAAATTCGATCTGCTCGGTATAGTCCGTCGCCTTGAGTGCCGACTGCTCGAGCGCTGCGACCTCCTCGTTGACCCAGTTTGCGGGATTTGCGCCCACTGCGCTTGTGTCGAGAAGCCATGTAGTGATTTCGGCAGGCTCTGACGTGGTTGCGCCATAAATCATCCAACCGATACCCTGCTCGCCGTTCCCGACTTCATTGAGCCACTGCTCGAGCGGGATTTCCTTCACTTCGACGTTGATTCCTATCTCCTTGAGCGTTTCGGCGATTGCGAGCGAGGCTTTCCCTATGCTCGCATAGCTGTTGGGATATGTGAGAGTTGTATCGAAACCGTCTGCGCTACCCGACGCCGCGAGGGCTTCCTTGGCCTTTTCGATCGAGAATTCATAGTTGAAAACTTCCGCGAGTTTGGCCGTTGCCGCCTCTGTATCGAGCACTGCCGCGAACTGCTGCGGTGCCGGTATAGCTGTAGCCACTTCGCCGTGCCCCTTCAAAACGCCATCGACTATGCTCTGTTTGTCGACCGCATAGGCCACTGCCTTTCTCACGTTGATGTCGTCAAAAGGTGCGACCGTTGGGTCTATCGTGAGGCCGTTATATTCGCGGTTCGGATACCCTTCGACCGACGCGCCGTCGATTGCCGTCCACTGCTCCGACGAGTCCACCGGCACCTTGTCCGTGAAGTCTATGGAGCCGTCCTTGAAGGCGAGAAGTCTCGTATTGTCGTCCTCGATGAAGTCTATGCGGATCTTCTTGATTTCGGGCTGTTCGCCCCAGTAATTCTCGTTTGCTTCGAGCACGAGATACGATTCGGTGAATTCGACCGGTTTGTAAGGTCCTGTGCCAGTAATAAGGTCTTTTGGCGAGCCGTTTGTCGTAACGCTATCGATGAAATCCTTGTTGACCACAAATAGACCGCCCGAGTTTGAAACGGCCTGAATGAAGCCTGCCTGCGGCTCATTGAGCGTGATGACAACCGTATAATCATCAGGTGCTTCAACGCTTTTGACGTTGTCTTTCGGGAAATACATCACCGAACCTGGGCTGACATTTTCGTCCATCGATCTTTCGATAGAATAGACTATATCGTCTGCGACCAGCTCTCTTCCATCGTAGAACTTGACGCCCTCTCTGATTTTGAAAGTCCAAACCTTTGCGTCCTCGTCCTCCCAAGATTCGGCAAGCGTCGGAACCACTTTGCCGTCGTTTGAAAGACCGACCAGACCATCCTGCGTGATGGCAGTAACGTAGTAATTCAAGATACCAGCCTCTTGACCATTGTCGAGCGATGACAGTGCACCCGAGAGTCCTATGCGAAGCTCGTCGTTTGCAGGGGCAGATGAACTGCTACCGCCACCGCAAGCACTCAGCGCAAATACCATGATAAATGCAAGTGCAAGAACGATGATTCTCTTAGTAATTTTGTTTTTCATTTTTTCTCCTATCTTTTTCTATTTTACTTTAATCCTATTTAACATATATAATTAGTATATTTTATCGCTCAAATGCCCTCTTTGTCAAGCACCGTTTGCCCATCGATCACCGTCATCAATACTTCCGTGTCGCTGATATCAATCGGATTCAAATCGAAGGGGTTTCTGTCTAAGACGATGAAGTCGGCCTTCTTCCCAACTTCGAGAGAGCCGATCTCATCTTCTCTGAAAAGCTGATATGCGCCGTTGATAGTGTAGGCCTCAATCGCCGACTTGAGCGGAATCCTTTCGGCGGGGTTTCTAAGCCACAAAGGGTCGTCCATCGTCGAAAGTTTGGGGTAGCCATAAGAGGCTTCGTTTGCAAGATTGCGAGTAACAGCAGTCTCAATAGCAAAAAACGGGTTGTTGACATGTGCCACGGGAAAATCACCCGAAAACGTCAAAATTACTCCGGCATCGAGGCAGGTCTTCAGCGGATAGGCGCTCTCCGCCCTCTCCTCACCGAGAGGGAATTCCTCCACACAGACATACCAGTCGGGCTCTTTCGCGTGCCAGAAAGGCTGATTCGAAGCGATGATACCGAGCTCCGCTATGGCCTTTATTTCTTCCGGCCTGATAAGTTGAAGATGGGTGATGGTGTTTCTCGGATCCGCGTCGGGATTTTTCTCGGCGGCGTATCGCATGGCTGAAACCGTTGCAGCAGTGGCCGCATCACCTATCGAATGAACGTGTATCTGCAGGCCCTTTCTCACCGCGGCGTCAAAACACTCCGCAAAATCCTTTTCGTCCCAGAGAAGCTCGGAACGGTGGCCAGACTTGAGACCGCAAGGGTTGTCTTCAAATCCCAAATATGGCTCAAACAGGAAGGCTGTAAGACCCTCGACCACCCCGTCGGCAAAGAATTTCACCGTCGTGGCTTTCACCTTTTCATTATCCGAAAACATCTTGTTGTATTTGTCGATCGCGGAAACGGCCCCGTCAAAGTCTTCCTTTTCAAACACCTCATGGCTGAGATTGAACCTCATTACCAGTTCACCGGTCTGCTCAAAATCCTTCAGGTATTCGATTTCCACAAAATTCGGAGCGATGAGCATGGCTGAAGTGTATCCCCAGCCGAGCATTTGGTGCTGAAAATGGCCTATCGTCGCCCGTTTCTGCTCCTCGGTGAGCGTCGGGTGATTCACTATCAAATCGAAGCAGTCGCTGAGCGTGCCCAGCGGCTCGCCTGTGAGTTCGTCCTTTTTCATACAGCCGCCGACCGGTAGCTCCGTCTCCTCGTCTATCCCGAAAACCTCAAACGCCTTGGAATTCATCCAGACCGTGTGGCCGTCATGGGAGTTCAGCACCATCGGCCTGTCCGACACTATCTCATCGAGCCATTCCTTGAGCGGCCCCCTCGAATCCGTGGCAATGCCCAGAGAAAAGCCGTGGCCGATGTATATCTCATCATCAGGGTGTGTTTGGGTGTATTCTCTTATCTTCGCGAGCGTTTCGTCCTTATATCTCAACCCGTAGAGGTTGATTTCATAGAGCTCAGTAACAGAAATGCCGGGAAGGTGGACGTGAGTATCGACAAATCCAGGAAAGACAGTCCGCCCACCAAGGTCCAAAACTCCAGTGGATTGCCGCGCTACGCTCGCAATGACGGAGTTGTCATTGCGAGCGTAGCGCGGCAATCCATCTTCAAACGCAAGCGCCTCCTCATTAGCCCCAACAAACAAAATAGTCCCATCACTGGCTACAGCCATAGCCTCCTGAGGATGCTTCTCCCAATCATCTCCGGCTACCGTGTATATTTTCCCGTTCGTATATATGGTTTTCACTTTACTATCAGTCATCTTAATTCGGGAAGTCCTTCCATAAACCGCCCACCCTGCGGTGATTTTCTTCGGTAGCGAGAAACCACTTCGCAACGGTCTCATTTTCCGGATAAAATTCGATAAACTCTCCATCGAGGAACGTATAAAATCTGGTTACGTCCGTGCACATTCCATAGGTAGGAAGATTTTCGGGCTTGATTGAAAACGAATAAGGATCTCCCCCTTTAGTCCCCGTGAAGTGCAGACCTTCGCCATTCAAAATCAAATCTCCTTCGCCGACTATCTCGGAAGTCTTCTGCTCCTTCAGATATCTATCTTTCGGAAGTGTCCCGATTTGCACGCGTTCCCGAAGCTCGAAGTCGCCGTCCCTGACCCACCTGCGGACTTCTTCACGTTGCTGATCATACCACACGCGAGGCGTTTCGGGAATTACACAACCCTCGTCCATCGGCGTCAAATCATAGTATTCATCGAGTGTAGCCCCATTACCGCAAGCACTGCAGGAAATCACATTGCCGACGCCGCGCATAGTGAACTCGCCACCGCATTTTGGGCAACGGTAGAGCAAAGTGTGAAGATTTTTCGCCATCTCATCTCTGCCGTCAAAGGCGATTCTCATTTCCTTATTCCACTCAAAATCATCGTGGTGTATTGCCACATCGAGAGCTTCCTGCACCTCGTCATTACTCATAGACACAAGTTGCTCGGGTGTGAAAAGCTCAGAGACCTCAACCTCGACTTTGCCTGGCCTATCCTCAAGGCAATACTTCGTGCTGGTCAAATAGCCTCCCTTGATTTTGAGCTGCAAAACGGGAACGCCGAAATATTTCAGAAACTTTCCGGTAGCAATCGCGGAGGGCTGATTCGAGCCCGATATTGAGCTCATGCCCTCGGGAAAAAGAGCTATCCTGCCGCCGCCATCGAGTATCCTCCTGATAGACTTGACCGCATAGATATCGCTGACAAAATTCTTCTTTGGCACCGTCTGCACGAGCCGAAACAAAAACGCGAGGTGCGAGCGAAAGAACTCGTTGTAGCCGGCGACGTAGTTCAGCGTGAGCGGAAGCAGAGCGACGGACGCATAGATGTAATCGAGGCGCGAGGCGTGATTGCTGACCAAAATGAACGGCTTACCCTTGTATTCCTTCAAATCTATATTGCGGGTAAAGTGAACATTGAGTTTTTTCATCAGAAAGAGCTTGACGACAACGCGCACCAGTACCTGATAGATCAGGTTGCTCGGCTTGTGCAGCTGCCTCGCCGCCAGTTTGTGCTGTAATGTCCGGTTTTCCTTGTTCATTGCCTCAAATCCATTGCCATAGTGAAAATACAAAAATCCTGATTATTTTACCACATACCGTAATGAAATGACAAACGCGGCCCAACCACATTTTACTGTGTGAAATCCATGTAAAGTGTGGTAATATGTCAGTTAATCTATAAATTTAATAGGGAATAAAAAGGAGAATGTACGATGAAAGAAGGTAATCGCATAGTTATTTTGGCGACAGGAACGCTCATGCTACTGTTTCTCGGATTGATTTACGCTTGGTCGATCTTCCGCGCGCCACTCACAGCAATTTTCACCACATGGACACCCACGCAAATTTCGCTGACATTCAGCATATCGATGGTCTGCTTTTGCACCGGCGGGTTCGTGGCAGGCAAGCTCTCGGCAAAGCTCAAACACAGAACCATCCTGCTGCTTTCAGCCGCCAGCATATTGATTGGATTTGCAGGCATCAGCTTCCTGTTCGATTCAGCTTCAAGCGGCAAAACGCTCGTCGTTCTCTACATCTTCTACGGCATTCTGGGAGGCGGCGGAGTCGGCCTTTCCTACAATACACTGCTCGGCGTCGTCGCTCGCTGGTTCCCAGGCAAGACGGGCATGGCCTCCGGTATTCTGCTGCTCGGCTTCGGTGTCGGCGGTCTTCTACTAGGCAAAGTCGTCACCATACTTTCGGCTTCATCTCTGGGCATTCAATACACATTCATTACTCTCGGCGTCCTCTTGGCCGTCATTATCCTCATCGGCTCATTCATCGTGAAGATTCCGACCAGCCCCGTGGCAGCACCACAGGCAAAGGGTTCAGCGCCTACCGCCGCCGCAGACGAAGTCAAAAATTTCACCCTCGGCGAGGCCGTCAGGACAAAGGCTTTCTGGCTTCTCTTCCTATGGGTCGTATTCACGTGTATCGGCGGTCTTCTGGTAATAAACAGCGCTGCACCCATAGCCGTGAAATTCGGCTCGACCGCAGTAATGGGGTTGATTGTGTCTGTTTTCAACGGCGTCGGACGTCCGATAATGGGCACGACATACGACAAACTCGGACGAAAAAAGGCGATGACTATCAATTCGTTCATCATGCTTGTCGGCGGTGCGGCACTCATCTTCGCACAGCTGACGGGCAGCCTACTGTTCATCTTCGTAGGACTGCCGCTGATAGGCATATGCTACGGCGGTTCAGCCTCGCTTTTGGCGGCGGCGTCAAATAAGTTTTTCGGCCCGAAGAATTATCAGGTGATCCTCGGAGCGGCGACCTTCTCGCTCGCTGTTGCAGCCATCATAGGCCCACTTCTCTCAAGCAAATTGCAGGAACTTTCAGGCGGCGACTACACGTCTTCATTCGTGATGTTGCTCGTCGTATCCGTCATAGCTATCGTAGTGAACTCACTGCTGACGGTCTTCAGCAAGAAAGACGGCCTCGAAAGCTAGGAAATTCTAAGTATATTGCGGTTCAGTCGGAGCGGCCGAGGTAAAATCTTAGCTGCTCCAAGACCTGCTTCATGTTCAGCGGCTTGCCTATATGGGCATTCATTCCTACAGCCAGAGCCTTGTCGATGTCCTCCTTGAAAACATTTGCCGTCATCGCTATTATCGGCACGGACTCAGCCAATTCCTGCTCCATTTCCCGAATGATTTCCGTCGCCTGATAGCCATCGAGTTCCGGCATCTGAACGTCCATCAAAATCAAATCATATTTTTCCGGCGCCTCTGCATACTTATCTACGGCATCGCGCCCATTCACGGCTTCGACGATATCTATACCCGTAGGTTCAAGAAGCGCACAAACGATTTCGCGATTTATTTCAATATCCTCGGCGAGCAAAATTGTCTTGCCTGCGAATTCATTTGCTATCAGCGGCTCATACGATACGTCGATATCCGAAGTCGCCCCCTCCGCAATTCCGGCCTTGATGACGAAAGAGAAGCGTGAGCCCTGCCCTGGCACGGAATCCACCCAAATACGGCCGTCCATCATCTCCACGATATGCTTCGAAATCGCAAGCCCGAGCCCCGTTCCTCCGTATTTGCGAGACGTACTGCTCTCCGCCTGCTCAAACGAAGTGAACAGCCGCGACTTCTGCTCATCGGAAACGCCTATCCCCGAGTCCTTCACATAGATTTCAATTTCCACTCCACCCGTGCCGGCTTCTTCACCGATTAGCTTTGCCGCAAGCTCAATACTGCCGCCTTCAGGCGTGAATTTGACCGCATTTGTCAGCAGATTGGTGATGACCTGCGCGAGACGCTGCTCATCGCAGTGCAGATACGGCGGTATATTCGGATCTATATCCACCGAGTAATCCTGTCGCTTTTCCACGATTCGAAACGATGTGATATCGGACACGCGATTGACCATATCGGCAAACCGAAAATCTATCGGATCCAGCTCGAGCTTGTTTGCCTCTATCTTTGACATATCCAAAATGTCATTTATTACACCCATCAAATGCCTTGAAGCATCGTCGATTTTCACAAGGGACTCGTAGCGCTTGTTCTCGTCATTCGTATTTTTCGCTATCTCCGTCATGCCGATGACAGCGTTTAGAGGCGTTCTGATTTCATGGCTCATATTCGAGAGGAAGTCGCCCTTCGCCCTACCTCCGGCCTCAGCTTCCGCCTTGAGTTCCTTCAGCAAAATGTTCTGCCTATCGAGCACCTCATATGGTTTCACCTGCATCTTTGAAAGGAAAATCGATGCGATTGCACCAAATACGAGGAACATTAGTCCAGAAATTATGAAAAGATTTCGCATGTTGGGTATGGGCGTGTTCGACACCGGAACGGTTACGAAAAGTGCCCAGCGCGCGTTCTTGTGCGAGAGGGGCGTGTAGGAGCAAATGATGCCCCCAGCGTCCTCAAAATCGTCGTCGTACCTTACCACGACACTATCGGTAATGTCGCCAAACAGTGCGTCGCGAATGGCTTCGCCAAATCCACCCGTGCTGTTTATGAACGATGAACCGAGTTTGTTGGTGTCGCCGCTATAGGAATCCGCTATCACAGTCCCCTGCCCATCGATAATGAAGACCCTCGCGGAACTGTAGACATCATAATCTGCCGAAGACAAAAGATTTGAAAAGTAATCTCCCCTGAGCGTCGATATGAAAACGGCTCCGCTGCTGAGCCTGTAGTAGCATCGTATGACCTGCTTTCCACTGGCCGTGATTGCAGAGTTTGAAATGTATGTACCTTCGCTCGGCGCCGTTCTCAAATACGACTTGGCGTCAATAGGCAAAAGTTTCGCAAATTCAAAATCCTTCTTTTCGCTCGAAATTACCGTACCGTCGGGAAATACAACTCCGAGTGAAATGAAATTCGGCCCCGTACCTATCTCGTTTTGAAGCGTCTCCGTAAGCTTTTCAATACCACCCTCCGTATAGGCTCTTTCCATCATTCCGCCAACGTAGAGAGCGTCGTCATTCATCTTTTCTATCGTTGACAAAATCATGCCAGAGGATATATCACCGAGCAAGGTCAAGTCGTCCGCAACGGTATTCGAAATCTCCTTTGTTGAGAAGTGAATGCCTACAGCTGATGTGAAAATTGCACTGGCAAGGCTGACGATGATAACTATAAGAGCGGCTCTGACTCGAACCTTCCTTCTGTTTTCAGATTTCAATGCACGATCAATCGTATCCATCATTTGTGCTCCCCACTTCCCCCTCTTCTAATCCTGAACGTTCAGCTTTTTGCCGGCGTAGGACAGCAGAGCCGAGAGCCCACCGCCGACAGCGAGCATACCTACGGAAAGCAGCCATTCCCCGCCGCTCACCGGCAAAGGTGGCAAAATGCCGAAGATAGAACCAATCATAAAACCAAACACCGCGTAATATCCAGCGACGGAATAGTGGTCGAACAAATATTTAACAACTTTGGAAAACAGCACCATACCAACCACGAAACTTATTCCAACCATACCGATGATAGCGACGTCGAGTTCCGCAGCGGCCGTCATCAGATAGGTGTAAACGCCCAGAACCATCAGCACAATTGACACGCTCATGCCGGGGATAATGCTCACCATGCCAGCCACAAGCCCGCATAGACAGAGGAAATACCACGACGGAGTATCAAAGCTCGACGCGGCAAAATCAAGACTGAACAGCTGGTTTAAGAGCGTATCTTCGTCGAACAGCTGATTCATCAAAGCAAGCCCCAAAGAGAGAACTATAGCAATTCCGAAAGCTATCCCGTATTTCGGCTCGAAGTCGCCTACCTTGGTCTTCTTATAAAGCGATGGAAACATACCTACAATGAGTGCGATGAAGAGGAAGAACGTCGGCGTCAGGTAGTTTTCGAACAGATACTTGAAGCCCACTACAAAAAGCACAGCACTCACCACAGCCCCTATCCCCATCGGAATCAGATACAAAATGTTCTTCTTCAGATTTCTGAACGGGTTCGCCACAATGCTGATAAGTTCATCATAAATCCCCATCATCACAGCTATGACGCTACCGCTTATGCCAGGAGCAACAATGCTTAGCCCCAGCAAAAATCCACAAAGTATCTTATAAAAAAAGCCCCTCAATCCGGTTTTTTTCAAGCAGTATCTCCTTCCGAAAGCAAAACAAATTACCACGAAAAATTATACCACAAAAAAGGGCAAGAGAGGGAACAGGTCCGCCGTCCTGTTTTCTGGGAAAAAGTAAGACAGCGGACCTGTCCCCTCTCTATGTTTACACTTTCATGCGGCGGCGTAATGCAATTATCGAAATCAGCATAGCAAGTGTCGTGCCGCAGAGCAATAATACAGTAAGCGCAATCGGGAAATCATCGCCAGTGTCCACACTGCCGCCCTCGCCGTTGCCGCCATTATTGTTAACATTACCGACGGGTGCTCTCGAAATGATGAAATCATCTGAAATATCATTGATTCCGTCAGAAAACTCCACCGTCATAGTATGCGTTCCGGGCGGTAGCATATCGAGATACGAGGCAAGTAACGTCGTCCTTGTGCTTCCGGATTCGGAGGTGTAATCTTCCCCAAGCGTGAGACTGATTCCGTCAACCTTCACTACACCTGTATGAAGCGACCAGTCGTGACTGATGATATGGATAAGATTGTCTTCCGTGCCAATTATGTGTGAATCAACATCATCAAGCCAGTTATGACTCTCTGAAATATTCAATGCCTTTTTCGCAGCGACTAGATTTTCTATGGCAAGATCGATTTCCTCTTGCGTAGCAGCAGCATCATTGAAAACTGCATTTGCAGCATTTCTCGCTTTCTCGAAATCTTTCCATGCGGGCGTTTTGTTCTTGCCACCCCATTTGATGGTGTCTGCGAGCTCAAGTTCATTTTGCAGAGCAGACTTGTCTACCTTAATTGAATTGTCCACTATCAGAGGGATATCGACAGGGGTGCTTGAGAAATCGCTGAAATTTTCGCCACCTATTTCCTCATTGAATATGCGAAGGGTATAGTTGCCTTCGGGAAGGTTTAATACAGAAGGAACGGTGAACGTAGCTGTGCCATCGCTCCCGTCACCGGAATTCAGGTCGACTAATTTGCCATAGAATAATGTGCCAGTTTCATCTACTATCACGGCAGAGACATATTTGTCCGCGCCTGTTATCGCTCCGGTATAATCAATACCCACCGAATCACCGGATTTCACTATGCGAGGGGCTGTGTCGGCAACATCAAGCGAGAGAGTGCTATCCTCAAACGTAAATTTCAATTTTCCGGTCGGCGTACCCGTCGCTGTGAGGTCGCTGCCTACGGTAGCAGATTTGCCGCCAGAGGCGGAAGATGTGAAGATGGCTGAATTCAGATTTAAATTAAAAGCGGGACGAGCAGCAGGATCGATGTTCTGCACGCCGCTACCAGAATTTCCAACGGACCAATTATCAAAAGACTCATCCACAAGCAGTACAGTTAATTTGGTAGTGTTATTAAACGGCGAACGGAGCCACCACCATTTCCCGTAGCGAATGACTGCACTATCCTCAATTATCTTAGCCTCATTATATGACAACGCCCACAATTTTTGATCTGCAACATCTCCGCCAATAATTTTATTTTCTGCATCATCATCTGCTGTCAAAGTCCGTGCGTTGATAACACCTTGCTCTTTCGGAGAAAAAGCAGTCGCGATGGTTTCCATCCTTTGCTGTAACGTACTGCCACGGTATTCAGCGGGGTAAGTCCATTGGGGGTCACTTGGGTTTTTCATATACCACGTATTAGTTGAAGGTGGGACAAGATAGAACTTATAGTTATCACTATCATTGGGGTCGCTAAAAGTTCCAGTGCGGAACGCTGTGTCGCCGTAGACCTCAGAGGCTGTCCCATTGCCTTTCACCAACAGCGTTGCGCTGTCATCAACTCCCGAGTACACTCCGGTTCCACCGACATCGCCTGCGGGATTATATCCAATTACATACCATTCCTGTCCAGCAAAGCCTATTACTGTCCCCACATTACTGCTGTCCGAAACGGTCAGCGTAGGCGTACCCGCCTGTATTTCACTATCCGCTGCCTCTGTTGCAATCGGCATAGTCGCAAAGAGCCCAATGACAAGACTTAGTGCCAATATGCCGGATAGAATTTTACCTCTGTATTTCTGTGTATTCATTTCTACTCTCCCTTTTACTGTAAAACCTGTATATGAATTCCCAAAACAAAAAAGATGTCAGTCACGGCATACACCGCAGACCAACATCTCTTGTAAGCATAGAAAATTTCTCGAGTAGGGTTAGGCTATTACCCCCCCCCCGAACACATGTTCAAAAATAAACTATTATCCATAGTAAGCACTACCCCGTATTTTCCAAAACAACACGCCAAAAAAAATTGATGAAACCATTATACACCAACCACACGGCATATGAAACAAAAAAATGTCTACGTTTCAAGTGCCAGCTCAAAAACTTTGCTGGCAAAATAGAGTGGAATATTGGTGATTGCTCCATTTTTCAAATACTCCCTCGTGCTGAACCGAACGGCGACTTCGGGATTGTGCTTTTTCATATAGCTTTTGAAGCTGACGGCATTTTTGTTTCCG
>JAISKC010000032.1 GCA_031261345.1 Eubacteriales Family XIII. Incertae Sedis bacterium
GAACCATGCAGACAGGAGAGATGGATAGTTTGGGAAACGGATTGGCTGGAATAAGGTACAACATAGAGAAAGCAGACCGAACAGATGGAAAGGTGCAAAACCTTGCGCCCTACATCAACTGTCAAGGATCAAAATAGTTTGAACAAATCTATCGCGATAAATTGTTAAAAATTTCGATAAAGGATCACGATAATTTATCCATCTCAATACCCAAATCGCCAACACCGATCGCATGGTTTCAGAATATTTAAGCATTCTGCCCGTACGGTAAGACGTGCATAGCCACCATCCACCGGAAAAAAGAACGGCACCCCGAAGGATGCCGCTACTCATTTGAATTCACTCATGACGCTGGCACGTTTTTAAAAGCCGTATTCCATGAATGGATATGTTAGTCGTAGTAGGCTTCATCAAGAGCCAGTATTGCATCTTCAAGCAAGTCCATGCTGGTGAGAGCAGCATCATAAGCATTACCGCCCTGTAGATTTTTCGGAATCCTCGTCATGTACATGCCTTCAGCAAAATGGATCTTATCGATTGCGACACGGATCAGTCTCACCATGCGTCGTCGTTTTCCCCTTGTATCAATAGAGTCATCTGTTAACGGAAGAGAGTATTTTTTGTATGCCATGATTTTTCTCCTTAAATTTCGATATCAAGGCCGGCCTGATAGACGATTTCTTCATTGATCATCTGTGCGTTTTTTGCGAAAGCGCAAGTCATGGACGCGGTGATAAGATTGCACAGAGGCCGGGTGATACCATTTGTGGCCGTATAGAGCGCTTCTGTAGCCGCCTCTGTAAATATATTCACATTTGCCGCGCCGGCGGAGGTGAGTCTTGCAGAAATGTAGTCCTGTATCTCGTCTTTGCCAAGCCCCAACATGTGATAGTTCCCCGTGATCCTCTGTCTGAGTGCCTGATGCATACCAAGCTGAAGCTTTCTGCGGATAGACTGTTGTCCGGCGAAAATGAGGATGAATGGATTTTCGGAATCCATTTTAAAATTGAACAACATCCTGATATCCTCCAGTACGCCGCCGGAAAGGCTCTGGGCTTCATCTAGGATAAAGACCGGCGTTATCCGCTTCTCGTGATAACTGGTATCTACAAGTCTTTGAAGCTGTTCAAACATCATCACCTTCTTGTATTCAGGACTCTCTCCCATTTTTAGGATCAGCCCCCTGTAGAAATCCATAACGGTCACGGATGCGAGTGCAGTGTAGCAGATCCTGTAGAGCCCGGGGTTTAGCGATGACGCGAACCTGCGCAGTGCCGTTGTTTTGCCGGCGCCGCTTTCTGCCGTTAACAAAAAGAATCCCCGCGTCTTCTTCATAAACTCAAGGCGGGAAGCGAGTTCCTTAAAATCTTTTGAAAGGTACAACTCATTTTCACCGATCTCCTTTGCGAATGGGTTGTATTTAAGTCCGTAATATTGTGTGAACATTTTTACTCCTCCTTCATGTCCGCATAAGAAATGGTGTGCTCCTTTGGCAGGGGCTCATCTTCCGGGCTTACTTCTTTGGCGCGATCCGCGTCTTTTTCGCGGATTTTTGCACCTTGTCTTTTCCGCTTGGAATTGTCAATGTAGTTGACACGCCGTGCGCTGCCGATACACTCATCGTTCTTAAAAAGCAGAAGCTCTCCGGGAGCCTCACCATCGGCGGTGGGTTCATACCTGACATCGACCTTCTTCATTCCCGCAAAGCACGGATCCGTTTCGTAAAGCGTGCAGTCCAGGCTGATCGTGGCATCTTTCTTGATGGTCCTGACCTGCCTCATGAGAAACTTCTTGTTGAAATCAGCAAGGTCAGTAACGAGTTTGATATGGTCTGTTTGCCCAAGAAAAATATCCAGCGGCGTTTTGCCGTCAAGCTCACTATGTACTTTCTTCTGATAGTCAGTATCAAGCCAAAGTCTGAATTTGGCATTAAGCGTGTCAAGATCCACGAGGTCTTCCGGCTTTATCACAGACAAAAATCTCATCCGCACTGTATGAAAGAATCGCTCGATTTTCCCTTTTGAATGAGCCTGGTACACACCATGATGAATGAGAGTCACACCAATATTCGCACATAGATAGTCAAACTGCTGGCATCTGTAGATCTTGCCGTTATCTGTATAGAGCAGAGTCGGGAGTCCGCGGCGGAGCACAGCCTCTCTGAATGAATCCCGCAAGGTCAGGACATTTTGCGACAGATAGAATTCCCCATGAGTGATCAGCCTGCTGGCGTCGTCTATGTAGCCCATAAGATACGTAACTTGTTTTCTCTTTTCCCCGACGTAGGGACCGTGCATGATATCCGTTTGCCAAAGCTCGTTTACTCTTTCTTTTACAAACCTGAGCATCTGCACGGAATCGTCATAGCCCACGCATACCTTTCTGTTTGCATTGATGAACCTCCTCACAGTCGGGAGCGAGGCATCCTTTTTGAAAAAAGCCTGCTCTTCGATCAGCAAATCATAGATCACCGTTGCCGGCGCTTTCGGGAATTCGTCTATCTTAGCAAGGATCGCCGACGACATTTCAGGACTGATCACCCGGGGTGTCCCTCTGTCCGACCGGGGCAGTGGCTTCAAGCCATCGATCCCACTCTGCATGTAGACCGAATACCAATTTTTTATCGTATTCGGCGCATAGTTTTTAAGCCCATAATGCGGCATCTCTATGGGCTCCCTTGTGATGCGAACGCAGTATTCCGTGATGCCGTCTGTCTGCCCGTTTATGATGGGACTTATGAGAGAAAACCGCTTCAGAGCTACCGCCATTCTTGTCTTTTCATCTAACATTTCCTGTTACCTCCTTAGGATCTAAGGGTAACAGGAGCATATTCCGGATAAAACGAAAATCGGGTGTTGCGGGGAACATGTTCCCCTATCTGTCTGATCGTGGTATGCTCTATTCCGGTAGCGGGCTTAGGTATGTTTTCCTTGTGCGCTCAAATATTTTGAGCGAAATGTCCTCGGCGTTCAAACTTCGGATACACTCGAAAAACTGCCCAGCCCGTTTTTTTGCGGCCTCCGCTGTCACCGGCGGCGCACGCAGACTGAGCACGTCAGTCAACCCCATGATGAGCATGTTCAGGTTCTGTTCGAGCCGGAGCCGAAACCATCTAAGCAATTGACGCGAACACACGGAAAATGCACAGGTCTCACTGACACATTTCTCATCGGCGTAGAATCTTGTCAGCACATAGATGATCGGTTCTATCCCATAGGCCCGCCCCGGATGCGCGAACGACGGCAGCAGTGATACTGTATGCCCGCACTCCTTGCAAATATATCTGCGGATCAGTATCATCCCGGCGTAATGGAGCACGATCAGATAACGCACATAGAACCCATGCTTGCGAAGCAGGTCCGACCGACAATGAGGACAAAGCTCTCCTGTCAAATCAGGAAACGGGAAATCCCGCCCCTGTGTGGCGTACACCTCCGCACTACATCCAGCATCGAACATTTGCTGCACGAAATATCCTCCGCTGAAAATTTTATCACCTATATTGTGCAACTAAAAAATCACGCTCTTTCGGCGTGACTCTTGTCCTGGCTCTGATTTATTTACACTACTTTCATGCTCATTCCTTCAATCCAATTTGCTCCTTTACACCTATTAAAGCAACCAGAAATGGATACTGCGGAAGCCGCCAAGTTGTGCCAGCGAAGTGAGAATGTAATTCGCGATACGCTCTCTGCAATGGAGCAGCATGGTTACATTGAACATGGCGGCAAGGGTCGGGGCACCTATTGGAATGTCAATCCGGCTATTTATGCAAAGTTGTCCGAAAAGCCCGTCTCTGAGAAACGGCGGCGCATTGATTGGGAAGCGGCGAAAACACGTATTCTCAGCATTCTAAAAGAACGGGCAAGGCGCGGAGAACCGGGACTGAGCAATGCGGAAATCAGACAAATAACGATGTTCGATCGACATCAGGTTCAAGACCTAATGAATGAACTCCGCAAGGAAAATCCTGAAATCAGTCCACCAGGGAAAGGTAGATATGCTCAATATGAAAACATTGTGTATGGAGGACTAATGAATAACAGCAAATATGAGTATAGCCGTTTCGGTTTCGAGGAACTTGCTGATGGTGGGTTCTTGATTAGCTATATTGGGAATACAGAGAACATCAATCACCTCTTTACTCTTCCTGCTGATTGAGCGCTTTTCGGAAGAGTTACTTGGACGGACATTATTGCGATAGAATATTATAGCGACTGCCCTTGTGTTATAATTTGAAATACAAGGAGAATGTTGAGGAACATCTATCTTGATAATTGTTGTGATAATAACCACAACCTTGAAAGCAGAGAATTATGTGTAAACAGAAGCAGCTTGAGATAATCGAGCAATTTGTGGTCAATAAGGCAAAGATGGAACTGGGCAGTAAGCTTGACAGCATATTGCTCTATGGTTCCTATGCAAGAGGCGATTTCGATGATGAATCTGATATTGATATTATGATTATTGCGGATTTGCCTGTTGAGGATGCGGACCGGCTTGAAGAAAAATTGATTTCATTCACAACAAAACTCGATCTTGAATATGGAGTCGTGTTATCACTTTATGTAAAGGATCAAATGACTTTTAACAAGTGGAGAAATGATCTTCCGTTTTACAAGAATGTAGTCAGAGAAGAAATCTCACTCATTGCCTAAGGAGAAGGTTAATGAACATCTATCTTGATAATTGCTGTTATAACAGACCGTTTGATAATCAAAGCCAAGAACGTATTCACCTTGAAAGCGAAGCGGTGTTGGCAATCATAAAGCGCGGACGATTTAGCCATGATGTGATCTGGGGCAGCACGGCTTTAGACATTGAAATGGGCAATCTTAAAGATGTTGTAAAAAAAGAGAAGGTCGCAATACTTTATGAAATCGCCAAGACAAAGATTGAATTTTCGGAGGCGGTTCTATTGCGCGCGAAGGATATTCAAAGCGTGTCGTCGATTCGTTCATTTGATGCTTTGCATATTGCGTTTGCAGAAAGCGGCGGTTTGGACTATTTTATTACAACGGATGACCGGCTTGAAAAAGCGTGTGCAAATTTATCGCTAAATGTGAAAGTATTAAATCCATTAAAGTATATTGTGGAGGTAATTGACAATGAATGAGAATGTGGCAGTAAATCTAAACAGCCCAAGGGAGATTAGACGCGCCGGGCTGACGGCGCTAAGTGATGCACTTGGGCCAGCGGGTGCAATCATTTTCATGCAACAGTTTGAAAGCGGTTCCGGAGATTATACGAAAGAAAAATATGATGGACCGGATATTTCGCTGGATGAAATAAGCAATCAAATATTAGCATTGAATGGATAAGTTGAAAATTCAACCGATACATGTTGTGAAAATGTAGACTGACGAGTTTTCCGCTTATCGTGACTTCAGGCAGCGCGGAGGTCAGGGGTTCGAGCCCCCTATTCTCCACCAATCATAGGAACGTTGAAATATTAGCGTTCCTTTTGTTTGGTTAAGGGTTATTGGCGAGTGCTTTTCTGCTTGCCAAAGGCGCGGTGGAGTCTGAAATACTTAACTCAAATACTGACGCTCAGTATAATAAAGGAT
>JAISKC010000042.1 GCA_031261345.1 Eubacteriales Family XIII. Incertae Sedis bacterium
AGACTTCCTTCAGATTCCACCTCGCGATGGACACCCTTGTCCTCTGCTAACAGTTCCTACTGCCAAGCCTGTAACGGACTTTCACCGTCAAGTCATCGCCCATGCCGAGCACACAAGAACAAGTGATGCCTATGTTTCCACAGGCATCACTTTGGTTTGCTATGAGTATTTCGATTTCTAGGCTATGTCGAAAGTCTTCACTAGTTTGTCGTCACTGAAACTAATTAACTCGGTAAGTTCGACTTCAACGGGCGATGTGGTATTTGACAGTAGATATACTTCATATACTTCAATAGTGGTTCCGGGCTGTATATCCTTACTTGCATTATCATCGGATAGTCCGTCATCATAACTTTGAATTGCCGTTTCTAACTCGATGCCATCCTGAAATGCCTTATTGTCTGCAGACCAAATAAACGATTTTGCTTCATCACTGTTATTTGTAAAATCAAACCGAATGAGTATTGCATCTTTACCCTCATAGTCTTTAACAAGTTGGAAGTCCTTTATAGCGAACGAATAGTCTCCCAGTTCACCGCTATCTGAAGGTTCCGCTTTTTCGCTTTCAGCCGCCGCAGCTTTTTCATTGCTTTCAGATGTTGCAACATCATTTGATGCCGCCGCGTCCTTAGCCACATCACCACCAGCCAATGCACTCGCCCCCGCATACATCACGATAAACAGAACGATGGTTACAATACTGAGTACCAACCCTGCGATGGCAATACCCTTTCCGCCTTTTGTCCCTTTGATAGATATGAGCAGGCCTGCAATACTAAATCCTATTGCAATAATCGCAAACCATAATGACACGAAATTAAGTAAAGGTATCCAACTCCCAATGATAGCGAGTATTCCAATTACAAGGCCCGTGATAGCTAATCCCGATATCCCCTTTTTTGCAGTAACCCCTGTTGACTCCGCAGACTGTACTTCTTGATTTTTTTCACTCATTTTATTTTTCTCCTTTGAATAAATATATTGCGATTGACATTTCCATGACGTGAAATGTTGTGGTAAGAGCCCTCCCTTCGATGATTATTCGTATTATTTGATTGTAAATAATATGAATAGTATATATTTGTATGAAAAAGAAGTCAATAGTCTGTTTTCAGTAATGGAAACTGCTAATAGTATATAAGGAAAGGCCACTTTATTGGGGTCTCACAGGTGTAAGTAATGTATAGGCACGCTAGTATAGGCTGGAGATGACATGGATATTGGAAAAATTATTGGCACGAGAATTCGATATTATCGCAAAAGTGCAGGGCTTACTCAGGAACAATTGGCTGAGAAGGCTGGCTTACACAATACATATATCGGACAAATCGAACGCAACGAGAAAAACGTTACCGTTCGAAATATACAGAAGATAGCGGATAGCTTGGAAATTTCCATAGAGCAACTTTTCTCGGCCGACGCCTCTTCAAAAGGAGCAGCCGACCCCGCGTCCAAGTGCTACGAGGCAATTTCCAATTTGCCCGTGAACAAACAGAAGCGGATTACAACAATCATAAGCGAAATCATAAATTACGGGGAATGAAAATATTAGAAAAAAACATCCAAAAAAAATAGGGACACTCCTTTGACTGCACCAACCATATAGGTCATAAATGGCACTGCCCGGTCTTACCTTAAATTTATTATAACACAGATTCCTGCTTATCAAGGTTATTTTTTAGTTGGCCGCAAAGTGATTATTTCATTCTCTCCAAAAATAACTTTGATATTTTCAGAGGAGCTTTTTTGTGTAGCCGGCTTCTCGGAAGATTGTTTTGGCGAATTCTACTTCGTAGGGCTCCGGCGTCGGGACGTCCTTTAGGATGTATTCTTCGGGGAGGTCTTCCCACTTGTATTCGCCGAGTTTGTGGAAGGGAATCAGCTCGACACATTCGACACATTTGAACTGGGAGACGTAGAAAGCGAGCTCCTTCAGCGGTTCTTCCTTGAGCGTGAAGCCTGGCACAAGGACGTGCCTGATCCACGTGGGCTTGGAGATTTTTTCGAGATAATCGAGCAGAATGAAGGCATTTTTGTTGTCTCTGGTCGTCATGATTTTGAAGAGCTCAGGCTGCAATGCCTTGATGTCTAGGAGTATCAGGTCGGCCTCGGTTACAGCCTCTTTGACCATTTCGAGGGGTGGACTGCCCGCGGTGTCAATCGCCACATGAATATCGTATTCATGAAGCCTCTTCGTGAGCTCGAGCACAAACGGAGCTTGGAGAAGAGGCTCGCCACCCGAGAAAGTTACTCCGCCATCCCTTATGTAAGACTTGTATTTCAGCACCTGTGCGAGCGCGTCTTCCACAGTAATTTCATGGCTACCCATGATGTGAAAGGCTTCCGGATTGTGGCAGAAAATGCAACGGAGCAGACAGCCCTGGAGGAAGAAAACGAATCTCACCCCCGGGCCGTCCACCGTCCCAAACGTTTCAATATTGAATATTCTACCCGTTACATCAGACATTTTTCACCTTATATCCTACAATGGATTCACTGCGGCAAGCCCCAGCACAGGTCAGGCCAGACCCACAATGACACTTACTAAATGAACGTGTGGAAGGTGCGGTTGATCACGTCAAGCTGCTGCTCCCGCGAGAGCTTGATGAAGTTGACCGCGTAGCCCGACACCCTGATCGTCAGCTGCGGATAAAGCTCCGGATGATCCATCGCGTCGATGAGCACCTCCCTGTCGATGACGTTGACGTTGATGTGATGTCCCTGATCCGTGAAATATCCATCCAGTAATGAAACGAGATTTTTCTCCCTCGCCTCCTCGTCCTTGCCAAGTGCGTTCGGCACGATAGAGAAAGTGTAGGAGATGCCATCTTCGCAGTATTCAAACGGAATAGACGCGACCGATGACATGGAAGCAACCGAACCGTTCTCGTCCCTTCCGTGCATTGGATTTGCGCCAGGTGCAAACGGCTCACCCTTCTTTCTGCCATCGGGCGTGTCGCCGGTCTTCTTGCCGTAGACAACATTTGATGTGATGGTCAGGACGGACATCGTCGGCACCGACTCTCTATATGTACGCTGGCGGCGAAGCCTCGTCATAAACTTCCGGACGACGTCTCTGGCAATCTCATCTACGCGCTCGTCGCCGTTCCCGTATTTCGGGAAGTCGCCTTCGATGTCGAAGCTGACCGCTATACCGCGCTCGTCTCTGATCGGCCGAACCTTGGCATACTTGATTGCCGACAGGCTGTCCGCGACGACGGAGAGTCCCGCAATACCGCCTGCCATCGTTCTGAGCACGTCCTCATCGTGAAGCGCCATTTCGAGGCTTTCGTAGCAATACTTGTCGTGCATGTAATGAATGACGTTCAGTGCGTTGATGTATGTTGTCGCGAGCCACTCGCAAACTTCCGCATACTTTTTCCTGACGTCGGTATAGTCCAAAATCTCATCTTCAATAGGTGCAAATGCCGGCGCAACCTGCTCGCCTGTTATCTCATCTTTTCCACCGTTGATAGCATAGAGCAGAGCCTTCGCGAGGTTTGCCCTCGCCCCGAAGAACTGCATCTGCTTGCCGACCCTCATCGGCGACACGCAGCAGGCAATCGCGTAGTCATCGCCGAATTTCTGCACCATCAAATCGTCATTTTCATACTGGATTGACGAAGTGAGGCAAGACATCTTCGCGCAATATCTCTTGAATGTATCAGGCAGGCGGACGCTCCAAAGCACCGTCATATTCGGTTCGGGCGCCGATCCCAAATTTGTCAAGGAGTGCAAAAATCTGTAGGTCGATTTGGTAACAAAGTGTCTGCCATCCACGCACATACCCGCGAGCGACTCGGTTGTCCAGACGGGGTCGCCCGAGAAGAGCGAATCATAAACCGGTGTCCTCAGGAACCTGACCATGCGAAGTTTCATTACGAAGTGATCGAAGATCTCCTGAATTTGAGACTCTGTGTACCTGCCCTCTTTGAGGTCCCTTTCCGCATAGATATCGAGGAATGTTGACGTTCTGCCGAGACTCATCGCCGCGCCGTTTTGGTCCTTGATGGCCGCAAGATATCCAAAGTAAACCCACTGCACAGCCTCGAGCGTGTCCTCGGCGGGCTTGCTGATGTCGAGCCCGTATGTCGTTGCCAGCCCCTTGAGGTCCTCGAGCGATCGCACCTGCTCCTTGAATTCCTCCCTGTCCCTGATGACGTGTTCGTCCATCGATGCGTATGTATACTCACGGATAGCCGCCTTCTTTTGCTCGATCAGGTGGTCAACTCCGTAGAGCGCGATTCTTCTGTAATCCCCGATGATCCGACCTCTGCCGTATGAGTCCGGAAGTCCGGTGATGATGGCGTTGCTCCTCGCCCTGAGTATTTCGTCCGTGTAAACATCGAAAACTCCGTCGTTGTGCGTCTTTCTGTACTTGAAGACATTCTCAGTAATAGGATCCATTTTTGTGTCATATGCGTCGAGTGAATTTTGCACTGTTCTGATGCCACCGAAGGGCATGATGGCCCTCTTCAGCGGTGCGTCCGTCTGGAACCCGTAGATCAGCTCCAAATCCTTGTCGATATAACCCGCGCCATAAGCGTTGACGCCGGAAATCGTCTTTGCATCTATCGCAAGCACGCCCCCCGCCTCTCGCTCCTTCGCAAGCAGCTCCTTTGTCTTGTCCCAGAGCTTCTGCGTCCGCTCCGTTGCCGGCTCGAGGAAAGAGTCGTCCCCATCATAAGGAGCATAATTTCGCACGATAAAATCGCGTACATTGATGTCCTCATTCCAATCGCCACTGTGAAACTTTTTTCCCATAGTCAGACCTCCTAACTTCTATCCGCATGTCCCCCGAGCTCCCTCGTGTTCGAGCACACAATTGATCCGGCGACATAATTATCTTTATTTTTACCTCTATGCGAGTGATGAAATTGTAAGGGTTTTGTTATATATTTTTCGTTCAAATAAAGTATACCACTTTAGTAGCGTTATGAAAGTAAAAATTTGATAAAATATTCAGATAATTTACCGGAGTAAATTCCCAAAGTAAGTTCCACAGTGGACGAGGGAGTGGAATTTAGTGTAGGACGGAATGGTGTAGAATCTTATCTGGGAAATTTTCTTGGATAGGAGGATATGATGACAAATGAAAAAACATCAAAGAAGAACAAACACCTAACAGGTGATGATCGTCAGGAAATACAAGACTGCCTGGATCACGGAATGACATTTAAGGCGATTGCCAAAAGGATTAGCAAAGACCAGACCACCGTTTCAAAGGAAGTAAAGAAACATCTTGTTGTTAGGGGTGACGGTTTTGTGTGCAAAGACAGA